>SKQJ01000222.1 GCA_007119075.1 Bacteroidales bacterium
GGGACAACATATAACCCGGTTATCAGCCATTCGCCATCAACAAAACCCGGTTACCGGTTCCTGCCAGGTCCGGATACCCTCTCCGGCTTCACGATAATCTCCGGGAATTCTGAAAATCCATTGGGTGTGGATAAGTCCCATTCAATGTGGATTTTCTTTCTCATTTTCAAGATTTCATCCATTGCATCAGATAGCAGACTGCCATCGCCCGGATTTTAAAAATCGAATAATATTGCACCGAAATTCGTTTGTGCGCTTTCCGGAACCGGAATTCCAGGATGCCTCGCGACACGGCAGCCTCATGCCAATCCTGTAAATTTTTCAGTCAGCTATGAGTATTTCCTGATTGGCATTATTTATGGACATCCGGAAATTTAAAATGACTTCTGCCGGAAGGCAAAACAGACAACATCGATATTGAAATCAAAAATATTTGTTTATGGAAGAATACAGGAAAACTTCGGAGAAAGTCCACGGCCAGGTGCAGTCAATGCCCGGAAGAGAAAGCAAAATGGACCCGAAACCGGTTTTTATCCGGGAAAATTATAAGGGCAGCGAGAAATTATTAGATAAAGTGGCACTAATAACCGGCGGTGATTCAGGAATCGGCAGATCGGTGGCGGTGCATTTTGCAAGGGAAGGCGCCGATATTGCCTTTATTTATCTGAATGAGGACGGGGATGCGGAAGAAACCAGGAAACTTGTTGAAAAGGAAGGCAGGAAATGCCTGGCATTCCGCGGTGATATCAGGGACAGGAACTTCTGCAATGAAACAGTTGAGAAAACCGTCAGGGAGCTGGGGCGGTTGAATATCCTGGTAAACCATGCCGGAGAGCAGCATCCGGAAGGGGATCCGCAGGAACTCGACCTGGATGTTATGGAAGATACCTTCAGGACCAATATTTTCGCCATGTATTACATGACCATTCCCGCTTTGAGGCATATGAAGGACAACGACTGCATAATCAACACAACAAGCGTTACGGCATATAAGGGCAGCGACCGGTTTCTGGACTATGCGGCAACGAACGGGGCGATCGTCTCCTTTACCAGGTCACTGGCGCTTAATCTGTCTGACAGGAACATAAGGGTAAACGGCGTAGCTCCGGGCCCGATATGGACGCCGCTGATACCCGCCTCTTTTGAGAAGGAAGAAGTTGAGAAATTCGGCAAGAACACACCCATGCAACGCCCAGGGCAGCCCTGCGAGGTAGCTACGTCATACGTATTCTTGGCTTCGGAGGACGGTTCATACACTACCGGGCAGATCATGCATCCCAACGGGGGCAAATCAATGCAAACTTAAGATAGCCGAAGTCATCGGGGGTTCAGGCCGGGCCGGAAAGCCATGACCGTTCAGTCCGAAAGGAAAACCGGAATCATTATAACCGGATCAGGCAGCCGGATGCTGGGGTTAAACCGGTACCTTGTTAATGTTCATAACCGGCAGCTTCATCATAACTCGGATGAACAGTCCCCTCCGGATGTTCGGATGGTGCGTAAATAGTATACAACTTAAGCACATCGTCACCAAAATTCCTTACTTCGTGCCAATATCCGGCAGGGATAAAAACAGCCCAGCCGGCAGTGACATTTTCATCAAATGTCGGTTCATCCTCTGTTTCGCCCATCAGTATCTGCGCCTGTCCCTGCTCGATCCTCATAAACTGGTCGTGATCTTCATGGATTTCAAGGTCGATCGCTTCCCCGGGCTGAAGAGACATCAGCACCATTTGCATGTATTCGCCGGACCATCTTGCAATCCGGTAATTCCGGTTTGCAACAGTGGCGGTTTCGATGTCAAGGACCCAGGGATTCCCGCCCATGTCCTCAAGCTGTTCTTCCGGTTCCCCGGCATCACCGGGTATTTCCCGGCCCGGGTCCTCGTCGAATCCGATCACAATGGTGAATATCACTATAAAGACACCCAGAAAAAGCATGGCAAGGATTATAATCAATGTCTTTCTCATACCTGTAAATTTTAATTTATCCCGAAAGGCATATACGGATCCCTATGTCTTGCTTACCTCTTCTATGATCTTTTGGCTGAATGCCTGAAGATCACCGGGATTTCTGCTGGTTATCAGCCTGTCATCAACAACAACTTCCGCATCGGTCCAGTCGGCTCCGGCATTTTGCAGATCCTTCTTTATGGAGAAAAAAGAAGTCATTTTCCGTCCCTTAACAACCTCAGCCTCTATCAACAGCTGGGGACCGTGGCAAATGGAAGCCACCCATTTGTGGCTGTCAAAAAAACGGCGGATAAGATCCACTGCTTCCGTGCTCCTCCGGAGTTTATCGGGATTAATCACCCCGCCGGGCAAAACAAGAGCGTCATAGTCACTTTCCCTGGCTTCCCCGACAGTCAGATCGACCTCGATTTCCTTGCTCCAGTTACCATGATTCCAGGCTTTGATTTTTCCCTTTTCCGGAGCAATTATAAAAACTCTTGCACCGCTTTCTTCCAGTGCTTTTTTTGGTTCGAATAATTCCGATTCCTCGAACCCGTTGGTTGCAAGTATGGCAATTTTTTTGCCTTCCAGATGGTTCATAATTAAGAATTTTGGGGTTATCAGGAAAATATAGGTTTCACGAAACCTGCCAAAATTTATGATGGTACGGAATGCCAGCCTAAACAACAGGCTTACTGGAAGTTAATTATTATAACCAGGCAGCAGTAACAGCTGTCCGGAATACAATTGTGTGGAAATATGTAGACAAAAATCCCAGTCTGTTACTGTTTCAGTTTTTCCGGAATCCTGGTGACGTCCATTTGAAGGGGTTTTATTTCTTCACCCCAGTAAACAGTTGTATGCGGAAATGGGATTTCTATGTTAAGTTCGTCAAATCTGCTTTTAAGACGTTTACGGTATTCACGTCCTACGCCCCACTGTTTTATAGGCTTGGTTTTTATCCGCGCCCGAATAATTATTGCACTGTCCCCGAATTCATTTAAGCCCATTACCTCTATGGGTTCTATAATATCGTCGCTGAAGGCAGGGTCGTCTTTCAGCTCGTCACCAACCTGTTTGATCACCTCCATCACTTTTTGAGTATCTTCCTTATATGCGACACCAATATCAAATACCATGGCAGACCAGTCCTTGGTCATGTTTGACAGGCTACTTATTTTCCCGTTCTGAAATACGTGCACCGTTCCTGACTGATCACGGAGTGTCACAGTCCTCAGCTCAATTCTCTCCACGAGTCCGCCTGTCCCGTTTATTATTGCCACATCACCTGTACGTATCTGGTCTTCAATAAGAATGAAAAACCCGGAAATTATATCCCTTACAAGTTCCTGTGCGCCGAATCCGACGGCCAGTCCGATGATGCCGACGCTGGCCAGGATCGGCCCGATATTAACTCCTACCTTTTGCAGGACAAGCATAATGAACATAACCCACAGAACAATGATAACTGACTTGTAAGAAATGCTGATCAATGTGTTGATCCTCTTGGTGGCTTCGTAGGTGTCGACGGACGGACTTTTAGTAGCCCTTTCTATCAGGGTGTTGCTTAGCTTTTTTATTAAAACAGCCGTTATTTTAATGGCTAAAAGGAATAGTACCACAACAATGATCAATCCCGGCAACTCGGTGACCACCCAGCGTATTAAATAGTCACCAGCTTCAGAGCCGAATCTGTCAGTGAAAAAATTTTCCATAATTATTTAGTTATTTAAATCGGCAAATTAAGAATTGCGTTAGTTCTTCATTGCCTTGAGTTGTCAGGCATGGTGTAAACCATGTTATGAATCTTCATCCTGATGAAGTAATTTATATCTTCTTTCAATCCTTTTGAGGGTATTGCGTTTACCGTAAATTTCCACAGTGCCGTTGCGCCGGACCATGGTAAAATCTTCCCTGAAAAGTAAATTGATCAACCTCCCAAGCCTGGTGCTTCTGTTGAACTTGAATACTTTGTCATGCTTGTCGGTCTGCTCGTAGCTGATCCTGTGTGAAATTGTTTTAAGTTCTTTTTTAAACGCCTGGAAATCATCGTACCCGCTGATAATCAACATACCGTTCCTATCCATCGATGCCTGTATCACACCATGTGCAATGGGATATACCACCAGTAAGAACCATCCTGTTCTCAGAATAGTTAAATAGGAAATACCTGTAATCAAAGCAGCAAGAAAGGCAAGCACATTTACAAAAAGAAGTATAAACAGGGTCAGGATTAACATTTCTGAAAATGAAATACTGAAGAATTTTTTTTCAATTTTCATTGCAGTCAGATTCGGTTTCATTATAGTGACTCATTCCCATGTTTGCATTTGCTGAGCCGATATGTTATTATAAAAATAGTTATTCAAATGATTATTCCCAAATCGGATGTCAATTATTTAGGATCACTATTTTTTCAAATTTATTTTTTTATTTACTTTGAGATACTCAATTCAGTAAACAACATTATATAATTAAGTATTATGAAAAAAGAAATTACCCTGCAGGATTTGAATACAGAGAGATTCATAAATGAAAAAATAAATGAAATAACCGATGCTGTGGGCGACGGCATTGCGATAAACGCACTTTCCGGCGGGGTGGATTCATCTGTTGTTACCATGCTGGGGCACAGGGCACTGGGAAACAGACTAAGAACTGTATTCATCGAGAACGGGCTGATGCGTGAGGGGGAAGCCGCCTATGTTGAAAAATTGTTCGGCGAACTCGGTATCAAGGTTGAAATAGTGGATGCCCGGCAGGAATTTTTAAGCGCACTCAAGGGCATAACAGATCCGGAAGAAAAGCGTGAGGCAATTACCGGCAGCTTTTACCGGGATGTATTCGGGCGTATCGTGAGGGAAAGCGAAGCCAGATTCCTTTTACAGGGCACGATCCTTACCGACATAGATGAAACGGTCGCCGGGATAAAAAGACAGCATAATGTTTTCGAGCAACTTGGCATTGACCCCCAGCAGGCTTTTGGTTACCGCATACTGGAGCCGCTGATACAGCTGCGCAAGGACGGGGTAAGGGAAGTTGGCCGTGCCCTTGGTCTGCCGGAAAAACTGTTCAAACGCATTCCCTTCCCCGGCCCGGCACTAGCCGCGCGTGTTATCGGTGAAGCTACCCCGGAGAGAATTGAGACGGTCCGCAAAGCCAATGTCATTGTGGAAAAATTGCTTGAAGACTCAGGAGCCTTCCAGTATATGGCAATACTGCACGAAGACAGAGTTACCGGCATGCGTGACGGCAAACGGGATTTCGGTCAGCAAATTGAGGTAAGGTGCTGGGATAGCGTGGATGCCCGGACTGCAAGTCCCACAAGGCTGTCTTTCGATCTTTTGGAAAAGATCGCCTCTGAGATCATAAATTCAATTCCCGGCATTGTCAGTGTTACCTACAATATTGCTACCAAGCCGCCGTCGACAATTGAAGCGATCTGAACAGGGTTCCGCTGGCAGCTCCCGGCAGACATCAGTCCGGCCTGCAGGGAAAACGGAAATTAAGGGCAGTTGATACCTGTCAATTTGCTGCCATAAATCGCCTCCGGGGCTTCGGGTTCTAGCCAGCAGCCGGGGATCCTGATGTTGTCAGTTTGCGATCCCGAAGATCAAAACATTCTGGACAGGCAGGAAATCATGCTCATCAATTAGTTTGTACCCTGCCTGTGCAAGTTCATCAATTACTTTTGCGGCCGGCGTTTGATGATTTCTTAGTGGAAACAGGTACCAGGGCAGATTATCCGGCTCGACAATTGCTATCCGGCCATTTTCATTTAAATATTTTTTCAGGTTCGAAAAATAATTCACTCTGTTCTCAATATGGTGATATGTATTGCAAAGAAAAATAACATCGACCTTTTCCGGGATATTGGGATCCTCGTATGACCCAAGGACCGGCATAAGCTTCCCGGGATAACCGGCATCAGCCTTTCTTTGCATTCGTTTAAGCAGTTTTTTATTGACTTCTACGGCATATACCCTTCCTGAATTTTTCAGGTCTGCAAACCTGTAGGAGAAGTAGCCCCTCCCCGCCCCGATATCGGCTATAATATCGTTGTCATTAAGGGCAATTGCCTCTATTACTTCATCGGGCTTCTGCCATATAGAGCGACACCCCGAAATTGAAATGCCTGCAAGAACGAGCATCATCAGAAATTTTAAATTGACTGAATTCATAAGTGTCAGGCATCGTGATTTAACATCCAAAAACCGAGACCTTGCGTTATTAATCTGATAAAAATAATTATTATTTGTAAATAACCGTTTCCTGTACTGATTTTCAAATCATTTCCCGTAAAATTTGATGCATGGATCGGCAGCTATATATAAAACCCAATATTATGACAAATACCAGACAGGTCGGCGAAAAACTGAAAAGCATCCGTGTGCTCAGGAACATCACCATTGCCGAACTGGCAGAACGCGCAGGGATGACAGAGGAAGTCA
>SKQJ01000086.1 GCA_007119075.1 Bacteroidales bacterium
ACCGAAGAAAGCGTTTTTGAATTGATCAGGTCTATCGGGGTAAAGACCTCATTATCCCTGACATTCATTCTTTCCCTGATCGTACGGGCCATCCGTGCAAGTCCCACGCCAAACTGGTTGGCCATCTGCTCTCCTACCGTTCTTACCCGGCGGTTGCTCAGGTGGTCGATATCATCGACGTCGGTTTTGGAGTTGATCAGTTCGATCAGGTACTTGATTATGCTGATAATATCCTGCCTGGTGAGGACCTTTGTATCGATATCGGTATCAAGGCCAAGCTTCTTGTTGATCCTGTAACGGCCCACATCGCCAAGATCATAGCGCTTATCCGAGAAGAAAAGCTTTTCGATTACGTCACGCGCGGTGGTTTCATCGGGTGGTTCGGAATTCCTGAGCTGCCGGTAAATATGGAGAACCGCCTCCTTTTCAGAGTTACAGGGATCTTTCTGTAGCGTATTGTATATAATGGCGAAATCGGCCAGATTCTGATCCTCCTTATGTAACAGGATATTCTGTGTCCCGGAGTCGATTATATCATCAATATGCTCATTTTCAATGACAGTTTCCCTGTCAATTATAACCTCGTTGCGCTCGATTGAAACCACCTCGCCGGTGTCTTCATCAACAAAATCCTCAATCCAGGTTTTCAGCACCCTTGCAGCGAGCTTGCGGCCAATATGTTTTTTCAGCGCGGTCTTGGAAACTTTCACTTCATCGGCAAGATCAAAAATTTCAAGAATGTCCTTGTCGCCCTCAAACCCGATTGCACGCAAAAGAGTTGTGACAGGCAGCTTCTTTTTCCTGTCAATGTATGCGTACATCACATTGTTGATGTCGGTGGCAAATTCTATCCATGATCCCTTGAAGGGAATGATGCGGGCCGAATAAAGCTTGGTCCCGTTGGCATGGATGCTCTGACCGAAAAATACCCCGGGCGAGCGGTGCAACTGGGATACAATCACCCTCTCGGCCCCATTGATCACGAATGTGCCCCGTTCCGTCATATACGGCACCGTTCCAAGATACACATCGGAAATTACGGTATCAAAATCCTCGTGCTCGGGATCAGTACAATAGAGCTTGAGTTTTGCCTTTAATGGTATGCTGTATGACAATCCTCTTTCTATGCATTCTTCGATCGAATACCTTGGCGGATCGATGAAATAATCAATAAACTCAAGGACAAAATTGTTCCTGGTATCGCTTATCGGAAAATTCTCATTGAATACCTTGAATAACCCTTCGTTTTTACGGTCTTCCGGTGAAGTCCCCATCTGAAAAAAATCGGAAAAGGACTTAAGCTGAATTTCCAGGAAATCAGGATATTCAAGCTGTATTTTCGAAGACGAAAAATTAATCCTGCTGTTTCCGTTATTTATTGCGTTCATTTATATGGATTATAGTTAGCAAACTATTTATAAAGATGTTACCCCTGTTTAAACGGGGCATTCGACGCCCTCCGGTGTTGTAACAGGGAAGGCATGGCCAGGAAATAATGGAATGGATGGTTTGTAATCGATTTTATACAATCTCTGGTTGATTCAAATTAAATGTTGCATCATAAAAACTAAACAATTATAACAATACAAAGGTTCAGAACCTCTTTTGAAGATTCCAAACCCTTGATAATAATGTATTTAGTTCAGTACTATTTAAGTTCAACTTCAGCTCCTGCGTCTTCAAGTTGTGCTTTAAGTGACTCAGCTTCTTCTTTTGATACACCTTCCTTAAGCGCTTTAGGCGCGCTGTCTACCAATTCCTTGGCCTCTTTCAGGCCCAGCCCGGTCAGTTCTTTGACCAGTTTGACAATCTGCAATTTGGCACCTCCGGGTGCGGTAAGGATTACGTCAAACTGGGTTTGCTCAGCGGGAGCTGCTTCTTCAGCAGCAGGCCCCGCAACGGCCACTGCAGCTGCAGCAGGCTCGATGCCATACTCATCCTTCAATATCTGAGCAAGCTCATTTACTTCTTTTACAGTTAAATTGACCAATTGTTCTGCAAACGATTTTAAATCTGCCATTTTTAATAAAATTTAATTTTAAGTTGTTCTTATTCTTTTTCTTATTTATCCGTGCTTCTCCTGTCCGGGCCCGGCCTTCGCCTGCCCGTCCCCTTCAGTTACCCTTCTTTTTCAGATAATGTCTTGACAATTCCCGCCAGTTTCCCGCCGGCCGACTGCAGGCCGGAAATAACGTTCATGGCCGGCGATTGCAACATCAGTACGATGTCGCCGATCAGTTCTTCACGCGACTTGAGCTTAGAGAGGATTTCTACCTGGTCATCTCCAAAATAAAAGGATTCTTCCACATAAGCTGCTTTAAGCACAGGCCTGTCATGTTTCCTGCGGAATTCCTTTATCAGTTTGGCGGGAATATTTGCATTTTCTGAAAACATAACCGAAGTTGAATTTTTCAGAAGATCATACAGTTCTTCAAAATTTTTCTCTGATTGTTCGAAGGCCTTCCTGAGAAGGGTGTTCTTAACAACGACAAGGTTAATGCTTTTATCGAAGCACATCCTTCTCAGGGAACTGGTTTCATCAGCATCCAGATCAGATATGTCAGTAAGATAAAAGTGACCATATCTGTTAAGCTTTTCAGTAAGCTCCCCGATAATCACGTTCTTGTCTTCTCGTTTCATCAGTAAATATTTATTTTAACTAGTTGGCCTGATGGATCTTACCATGACAATATTTTCCTTGTATTTTTTGAGGATATTGAAAATATCATCATGGACGATTCATGAGTGTTTATTACAGTTATCAATCTAATTCTACAGTTATTGCCGGGCCGGTGTGAAACGGTTCTTATTTATGGTTTTGGCCGGGCAATCCGGGCGCGACTCCCTTTTGCGGCAAGCCGCCACCGATCCTAGTCGGTCGCTTTGGGATCAATTTTGACTCCAGGGCTCATTGTGCTGGAAAGGTAAATACTCTTGATATAAGTACCCTTTGCAGCAGCAGGCTTCAGCTTTACGATGGTCTGGATAAATTCACCGGCATTTTCAACAAGCTTGGGCGTATCAAAAGAAACCTTGCCTATAGAGGTATGCACTATTCCAAATTTATCAACCTTAAAATCGATCTTCCCGGCTTTAACCTCCTTTACAGCCTTGCCAACATCCATCGTAACGGTACCGCTTTTGGGATTCGGCATCAGGCCGCGGGGACCAAGAATCCTTCCGAGCTGGCCAACCTTGGCCATTACAGACGGCATGGTTATGATAACATCCACATCGGTCCATCCGCCCTTGATCTTTTCAACGTAATCGTCAAGACCAACATAATCGGCGCCTGCTTCCTTTGCTTCATCTTCCTTGTCAGGCGTACACAGAACCAGTACCCTGATCTGCTTTCCGGTTCCATGGGGCAGGGTTACGACTCCCCTTACCATCTGGTTGGCCTTGCGCGGGTCTACTCCGAGCCGTATGTCAATATCGACCGATGCGTCAAATCCGGTGCTGGTAATTTCCTTAACCAGATCTGCTGCCTCGCTCAACCTGTACAGTCGGCCGGCCTCCACCTTTTCCAGGGCTGCCTTTCTCTTTTTTGTCAGTTTAGTCATTATCTATTCAATGATTTATCAATGATTAATCAATTAGCAAAAGGCGGGCTTCCCTTAACAGTGATCCCCATGCTTCTTGCGGTGCCCGCAACCATCTTCATAGCCGACTCAACCGTGAAGGCATTAAGGTCGGGCATTTTGTCCTCTGCTATTTTCCTCACCTGTTCCCAGGTCACGGCGGCTACCTTCATGCTGTTTGGCTCGGCAGAGCCTTTCTGCAATTTGGTCGACTCCATTAACTGCACTGCAACCGGAGGTGTTTTAACGACAAAATCAAACGATTTGTCAGAATAAACCGTAATAATAACGGGCAACAATTTTCCGGCGCTTCCCTGGGTCCTGGCGTTGAATTGCTTGCAAAACTCCATAATGTTAACGCCTTTGGCACCCAGAGCGGGTCCCACCGGCGGAGAAGGATTTGCAGCACTGCCTTTGATTTGCAACTTGATTAATCCAGCAACTTCTTTTGCCATAATTCTACTTTGTTTGCTTTTAATTTACAGTTAAAATTTGGAAGCGATGTTTAACTGTGATCTATTTGAAAGGATGCGTAACAGTCTTTTTAAATCTGCATTAAGCAGCTATTCTTTTTCTACCTGCATGAAACTCAGCTCAAGCGGCGTCTTGCGCCCGAATATCTTAACCATTACCTTAAGCTTTTTCTTTTCTTCGTTGACTTCCTCAATAATGCCTGAAAAACTGTTAAACGGGCCGTCAACAACCTTTACCGTCTCGCCGACAAAGAAAGGAACATTGATCTCCTCCTCACTTGCTGCAAGTTCATCAACTTTTCCAAGTATGCGGTTGACTTCTGTCTGACGAAGAGGCACGGGTTCATCGCCTTTGCTGCCGAGAAAGCCAATAACATTGGGAATATTTTGCAGGATATGAGGTATTTCCCCTGCCAGAACCGCTTCAATAAGAACATAGCCGGGGAAAAAATTCCGCTCCTTGCTGATTTTTTTCCCGCTCCTTATTTTATAGACCTTCTCGGTGGGGATGAGTACCTGTGAGATATGATCCTGCAGGTTCAGCCGGTTTATCTCACTTTCAATATACTCTTTGACCTTTTTCTCTTTTCCCCCGATAGCCCTGAGCACGTACCACTTTTTTATGTTCTCAGTCATTACAGTTCCGCGTTAATATAGTATGCTGTAGATAGTCTCCATCAGGTTTTCAAAAACCGAATCCATACCGAAAATTATCATTGCTATGATAAAGGATGCGATCATTACCACTACAGCTGAATTCTGAAGCTCGGCAGTGGTAGGCCATGACACCTTATGAATAAGTTCGTTGTAAGCTTCCTGGAAATATGTTTTAATTCTCATGCCTTAATATTTTGCACGGGTGGAGAGACTCGAACTCCCAGCCAACGGTTTTGGAGACCGCTACTCTACCAATTGAGCTACACCCGTGTCTGTATTAAAACAGGAGGGCAGCCTGAATATTGCCGTCACCTGCTTTTTTCGTTGATCAGTCAAGAACTTCAATTACCTGGCCTGCTCCTACTGTGCGGCCTCCTTCACGGATTGCAAACCTCAGATTCTGATTTATGGCAACAGGGTATATAAGCTCGACTGTAATTGTTACATTATCACCGGGCATCACCATTTCGGTTCCTTCAGGAAGCTTGATCTCCCCGGTAATATCAAGGGTGCGGAGGAAGAACTGGGGACGGTAATTATTATGGAAAGGTGTATGGCGACCTCCTTCATTTTTCTTAAGCACATAGATCTCTGCCTTGAACTTCGTATGAGGAGTGATCGAGCCGGGCTTGGCAATAACCATTCCCCTCTTGATCTCTTTCTTGTCGACTCCGCGAAGCAGCAAACCTACATTGTCACCGGCTTCACCGCGATCAAGTATCTTGCGGAACATTTCGACTCCGGTAACCACTGTTTTTCTTTCTGCGCCCAGACCTACCAGCTGCATCTCGTCGCCCGAATTCACGACACCCGTTTCAATTCTTCCGGTCGCCACGGTTCCGCGTCCGGTAATGGAGAATACGTCTTCCACGGGCATCAGGAACGGCTTTTCCACATCCCTTGGGGGAACGGGAATGAATTCATCAACGGCATTCATGAGCTCCATTACTTTGTCTTCCCACTTTTCCTCGCCATTGAGAGCACCAAGAGCCGATCCGTGTATCACCGGCGCATTGTCGCCGTCAAACTCGTAGAAGCTGAGCAGCTCACGTACTTCCATTTCAACCAGTTCAAGGAGCTCGGGGTCATCAACCATGTCAACTTTGTTGATAAATACAACCAGTCGGGGCACGTTCACCTGCCGTGCCAGAAGGATGTGCTCGCGGGTCTGTGGCATGGGCCCGTCGGTTCCGGCTACCACCAGTATGGCGCCGTCCATCTGAGCGGCACCTGTGACCATGTTCTTTACATAGTCGGCGTGACCGGGACAGTCGACGTGAGCATAGTGGCGGTTTTCAGTCTGATATTCGATATGTGCAGTATTGATGGTAATACCTCTTTCCTTTTCTTCCGGCGCATTGTCTATCTGATCAAAGGTCTTTATCTCCGAAAGTCCTTTTTTTGAAAGCAGCAGTGTGATAGCAGCTGTCAGGGTAGTCTTGCCATGGTCGACGTGACCGATGGTTCCGACATTGACGTGTGGTTTTGTTCTTTCAAATTTTGCTTTTGCCATAACTCCAAAATTATTTGATAAATTGATGAATAATAGGTTTCTGTAATAATTTATATACTGCGCTTTGAGCCAATGATGGGAATTGAACCCATGACCTCTTCCTTACCAAGGAAGCGCTCTACCTCTGAGCTACATCGGCAAAGAAAAAGAGCGGGAGACGGGACTCGGACCCGCGAC
>SKQJ01000195.1 GCA_007119075.1 Bacteroidales bacterium
CCTGTTGCGCCGCAGGCCATCAGGAGAGTCACCGACTTGTAGTTCAGCCTGAGGAATCTTCCGAGGTTTGATCCTATTGATGATCCTGTCAGCACAATGGGTGCCTCCAGTCCGACCGACCCGCCGAACCCGACAGTCATAGTGCTGGCGACCATCGATGAAAATGAATTATGGGGAGCCAGAACAGAGTCCTTCCTGGATATTGAATGCAGAACTTTCGAAACTCCGTGTGATATCTGGTCTTTTATGACATATCTTGTAAACAGCACAGCCAGGGATATACCCAGCACAGGAAAAGCCAGATAAAGAATATTCCCTGTCTCCAGAACAAGTCTGCCGGTCAGAAATTCATTGGTATAGTAGACGGTATTTTTAAGAACGATTGCGGCAAGCCCTCCCAGCAGACCAATGATAAAACTCAGAATAAGAAGCAGCTGGCGGTGTTTCAGGTTTCTTATTATCCAGATCTGTATACCTGTTATGAGTCTTATTCTTTGCATGGCACCACAAAAATACAATTTACCGTTCCAATTAACCAGAAAATGGCCTGCTGATTTACAGCCCCTTTGATGTCAGATGATTTCAGCCGTGAATTCGCTTATCCAATAATTCTGATTATTTTTGTCAAAAAGAAAAAATCTCCGGACCGGAGATTAAAAACGGAAAAATTCTTCATGATCGGCTTTAAAAGAAAAACACTCGAAAACGGACTCAGGGTAATTATTCATGAAGATGATTCCACCCCCATGGCGGTGGTCAACCTGCTGTATGACGTGGGCTCGTCGGACGAGGACCCGGAAAGAACCGGTTCCGCTCATCTTCTGGAGCACCTTATGTTTGGCGGCTCGGCTAATATTCCTTCGTACGACCGGGTGGTGCAAAGAGCCGGAGGTGAAAATAACGCGTTTACCAGCAATGACATAACCAATTATTATCTGCACCTTCCCGCCGCCAATGTGGAAACAGGCATGTGGCTGGAATCGGATCGTATGCTTGGCCTGCGGTTCACCCGTAAAGGTTTCGATATACAAAAGAATGTTGTCATAGAAGAATTCAAGCAGCGTTACCTTAACCAGCCTTACGGGGACATCTGGATGCTCCTGAGGCCGCTTGCCTACAAGGTCCACCCCTATAAATGGCCGACGATCGGGATGGATATTTCACATATTGAAAAAATAACCCTGGAGGAGATTGAGCGCTTTTATTATGAGCACTACTGCCCTTCCAATGCCATACTATGCATCTCCGGGAACGTGAAGGCCGGCCATTGTTTCGGTCTGGCTGAAAAATGGTTTGGGCCTATAGAAAAAAGGAAAAAGACCGGCAGGCGGCTTCCTGCAGAGCCTCCCCGGTCCCGTCCGCTGAAAACGGACGTGAGCAGGGATGTTCCCGCTCACGAGATCGTCATTGCTTACAATATGTGCGCAAGGAATACACCGCTTTATTATGTTCATGATCTTATTTCAGACCTGCTGGCAGGAGGTAAATCCTCACGCCTTTACAGGCATCTTGTCATGGAAAAAAAGCTTTTGACCGGTGTCAATGCCTATATAACAGGCGACAGGGATCCGGGACTGTTTATTGTGAGGGGGAGGCCGGCCGACGGGATCAGTATCGAGCTTGCCCACGGGGAGATCCTTGCCGGGATCGGCGACCTTACAGACCGGCCGCCTTCCCGGGAAGAACTCGACAAAGTGAAGAACAAGCTGGAAGCAACCCGGCAGTACATGCATTCCGACATACTTCACAAGGCGATAGACCTTTCATACCAGGAGCTGCTGGGCGATGCGGAAGGCATTAACAATGAAATCGCCATATACAGGAAAATCACCCCCGGGGATATACTTGAGGCCGCAGCATCTTTATTCGAACCGGCAAATTCTTCAACCCTGTTTTACCGTTCCGGTCAGTTACCGGAATGAACCGGCAAAAAGCGACCGGGCATGCTATCAGATCCGGGGCAACCGTGTCCGTCAGCCTGGCAGGAGACCTTAAATGAAGGCCGCATCAGCCTTCGGCAGACAAAATATAATGAAAGTCACATCCAGAAATTATTGCAAAATGAACAAGCTGCTGCATTTGAGTTCGACCAAAAGTCAATAAACCTATGAGGACAAAGGCACCAAAAACCACGACCCGCATGACCCCGGGCGACGTCAGGCCTGACATCGTCAGGCTCAAAAACGGGATTCCCGTATTCCTGATCCGGGCAGGCAGTCAACCGGTAGTCCGGCTGGACCTGACTTTCAGCGCCGGTGCCTGGTGGCAGTCCAAACCCCTGCAGGCTTCCCTTGTGAATGCCATGATCAGCGAAGGGACTGCAAAAAGACCGGGACGCGAAATTGCAGAGATCCTTGATTACCATGGAGCATATATAAATGCTTCGTCCGACAGGGACAATGCTTTCCTTACCATATACTTTCTAGCCCGGCATATGGATATCATTCTTAGCCTGGCAGCCGAAATGATAAGGGAACCCTCATTCCCCGCTGAAGAATACCATGCTCTCATGGATCGGCGAAAACAAAATTTTCTGATCGAAAAAAGCAAAGTGGGCAATCTTGCCAGGGACGGATTTGCCTGTGCCCTGTTCGGACCCGGACATCCTTACGGCCGGACCTTCAGCCGGCAGGATTTTGACAATATTCTCAGGGAGGACATTATTGATTTTCATTCCCGGTTCTACCATTCCCGAAACTGTAAAATAGTGGTTTCGGGAAATTATGATGAAAAAGCCCTTTTATCCAGGCTGGATGAACTTTTTGGAGACAAATGGGATCCACCCGGGATCGGGGAGCCGGTAAAGGTCGGGAAAAGACCTTCGGCCGAAAGGCATATATTCGTCCCCAAAAAAGATGCTGTCCAGTCAGCCCTCCGCATCGGACACGAAACATTTGTAAAATCACACCCCGATTATCCGCAGATGCTTGTGCTGAATAATTTGCTGGGAGGACATTTCGGCTCGAGGCTGATGCAGAATATAAGGGAAAAAAAAGGGTATACCTACGGAATAGGATCTGTCCTTGCAGGACTGCGCAACAGCGGCTTTCTTGTCATCGTATCGGAAGTGGGAACGGGATACCATAAGGCAGCCTTAAAAGAAATATACCGGGAGCTTGACAAGCTCTGCAGCAAACCGGTTTCGGAAAGAGAGCTGAAGCTCACCCGGAACCAGATGCTCGGGGACTTGCTCAGGGATTTTGACGGACCCTTTGCCAGGGCAGAAAGCATCAGGACGCTGATTGAACATGATCTTGAAATTGATTTCTATGACAGGATCATCCACGCCATCAACACCGTAACCCCTGCTGAATTACTTGAGCTCGCAAACAAATATCTGTCTCCCGATTCAATGTATGAAGTAGTGGCCGGGCACGAATGATTGGCACTTATTTTGTACCGTTTCATATCAGAAAGCCTGGCGCCAGACCGTTTATATTACAGCTGAAAACAAAAAAACGGCCGGGCTCCCCGCATATGCGCAAAATGATTAATTTTGCAGACAGCATGCGGACCGGCAGATCAGGCTCACTACAGAAGCGGGAGCAATCATGATTATCCATACAGAAGAAGAAGTAAAGGAAATACACGAAAGGTTCGAAGACCTTTTGGACCACTGCACTCATATTCAGAAGCCTGATGATCTTAGTCTCATCAGGAAAGCCTTCCATTTTGCCAATGAGGCCCATAAGGATATGAGGCGAAAAGCCGGCCAGCCCTACATAGTGCATCCGATTGCTGTCAGCAAGATAGTTGCGGCCGAGATCGGCCTTGGCAGCAAATCGATCATCGCTGCATTATTGCACGATGTTGTGGAAGACACGGAATACACCCTGGAAGATATCCGTTACAATTTCGGCGATAAAATAGCGACCATAATTGACGGACTGACCAAAATAGCCGGCGTCTTCGATAAAAAATCAACTATCCAGGTCGAAAATTTCAGAAAGCTCCTGCTTACCCTTTCGGATGACGTCAGGGTGATCCTCATCAAGATTGCCGACCGGCTCGATAACATGAGGACACTCGACGCCCTGTCAAGGAACAAGCAGCTTAAAATCGCAGGGGAAACCAGTTTTCTTTTTGCCCCCCTCGCCCACAGGCTTGGTCTTTACTCAATAAAAACCGAGCTCGAGGATCTGGCCCTGAAATACCAGGATCCCAAAATATACAATGATATACTGCGAAAAATCAAGGACAGCGAGAAAACCCGGCAGCTTTTCATAAATAAGTTCTCTCTGCCCATAATTGAAAAGCTGAACGAACACACTATCAGGTATGACATAAGCGGCCGTCCGAAATCCATTTACTCCATCTATACCAAGATGGAAGCAAAAAAGGTCAAATTCGAGGAAATATATGACTTGTTTGCCATAAGGGTTGTGTTTGAACCGAATCCCAGCATACCCGAGAAAGTCCAGTGCTGGAACATCTATTCGCTTATTACCGATATCTATATGCCCAAGCCGGAAAGGATAAGGGACTGGGTGAGCACGCCAAAGGCCAACGGTTACGAATCCCTGCACGGAACGGTAATGGGCCCCAACGGAAAATGGGTGGAAGTCCAGATCCGCACCACCAGGATGAACGATATTGCCGAGAGGGGGTTTGCCGCTCACTGGAAATACAAAAGCAACGGCGTGGGAGAATCGGAGCTTGATAAATGGATAAAGAAAATAAGGGAATTGCTGGACGCTCCCAATCCCGATGCCCTGGAATTTATAGATGAATTCAAGCTCAACCTGTTCTCTTCTGAAATCATGGTTTTCACTCCCAAGGGCACAATTATTACCCTGCCGGCGAATGCAACCGTAATTGATTTCGCCTACGAAATTCATACCGAGGTGGGAAACAAGGCCATAGGAGCCAAGGTAAATCAAAAGCTTGTTCCTCTGAACCACGCGCTTTCAAGCGGCGACCAGGTGGAGGTGCTTACATCCGAAAGCCAGCGCACACAGCGGGAATGGCTTGATTTTGCCTTCACCGCCAAAGCCAGAACCAGTATAAAGAGCGCTCTCAAGGATGAGAATAAGCTCAGGATCCAGGCAGGCAAGAAAATCCTGGAAGAAAAGCTCAGGGAGATCAATCTTCATCCGAATTCAAGAATACTGAAAAAGCTTCTGGACGGATATGAGGTCGAAAACAAGGATTATCTGTACTCCAGAATAGGAGGCGGCCTTCTTTCGCTCGACAACATGAAAAAAATCCTGAAAAAAAACACCAAAAACAAATGGATCCGGTACTGGGAACTTACCTACAACAAAAATGTTCAGAAAAGCAAAAAGCCGGAAGAAAAACCGCAGGAAATAAAGGAGCTGCCCCTTGACCCCGGCAAGCCTCTGATAATCAGGGAAGGGATAGACGAACCGGGAAAAAACTACAGGATAGCAAAATGCTGCAATCCCATACCCGGCGATGATATTGTAGGATACAAGAGCCCGAACGAGACTATTATAGTCCATTCAACCAAATGCCCCACGGCCACAAAGCTTATGTCCAGTCACGGCGAACTGATAGTTTCCGCCAAATGGACCAAACACAAGATACTTTCCTTTCTTGCCGGAATAAGGATCAAGGGAATCGATAAGATTGGTATCGCAAATTCCATAACCAGCGTAATATCCCTTGATCTCAATGCCAATATCAGGAAGATAGCCATTGAATCTCACGATGGGATTTTTGAGGGAAGCATCGAGCTTTATGTTCACGATACCAAGCACCTGAACAATCTGATCATGAATCTGTTTAAGATAAACGGAGTAGTTTCGGTCGACCGGATTGAAAATATTCAGGAATAGCGTATCAAAAACACGGCAAATCATTCCGGATTGATTTTTTTTTCCTATTTTTGGCATTATTTTAAATTAGACTATTTATGGCCTGCATAGAATCAAAAGACACCGTGAAAAAGCTGTTCACTGAATATCTTGAAAAGAAAGGACATCGAAAAACCCCTGAAAGATTTGCCATTCTTGAAGAAATTTACACCCATGAGGGCCATTTTGATATAGAATCGCTCTATATTTCCATGAAAAACAAAAACTACAGGGTAAGCAGGGCGACCCTGTACAATACGATCGATTTGCTGCTTGAATGCAACCTGGTTGTCAAGCATCAGTTCGGAAAAAATATTGCCCAGTTTGAAAAAGCCCATGAATGCAAGCAACATGACCACCTGATTGACACCAAAACGGGAGAAGTCATTGAGTTTTGCGATCCCCGGATACAGGAAATCATTAAAACCGCCTGCAACCTGGCGAATTTCAAGCCTACCCATCATTCCCTCTACATTTACGGCCAGAAAGAAGTGCCCGGCAGCGACAATAGCTGATGCGGCCCGTTTCGGAGACCCGGCAGCGACAATAGCTGATGCGGCCCGTTTCGGAG
>SKQJ01000042.1 GCA_007119075.1 Bacteroidales bacterium
CCCGGGGCAAATACGGTCTTCTCTTTCGTCCCGCCCACGGATAATCCGGTGATTTTTCTCCCCACGGTCCCGGGGGCGCCAGGCGGCCCCCTTTCAGGGGCCTGTTTTTTTGTGCTGTAACCGGACCGGAAATAGGATTTTTTAATTAGTTTTACCAGCAAGCCCGCCTGGTTTGTGTCGGTAATTGCCCGCAGGTCTTGTCCTGCTGTTGTTGACCGGAAGAGAAAAACTGCGGTTCCCGGCACTATGCTGAGATTCCCGACAAAGTTTTAGATATATAATGATTTTATAAACAGCTATATTAGTCTACATAGTTAAACATTAACTTTAAAAATGGGCAATAACATAACTGTTTTCGGAATTCTGCTCCTCTTTTCTGCAATCTCGATATCTGCCCAACAAAGATCTGCCTGGCGCGGACATGAAAGGGACGGAATATACCCTGATACCGGGCTTCTCAGGGAATGGCCCGATGGCGGCCCGGAGGTGCTGTGGACCATCGGCGGACTTGGCGAAGGCTATTCATCGCCTTCATTTGCCAACGGAAAGATCTACCTTGCCGGAATGCATGACAGGACTGGCTATATATATATTCTGAGCAAAGAAGGGAAACTGATAAATAAATATGAGTATGGGCCTGAATTTTACCGGTCTTATCCGGGAAGCAGGTCAACGCCCCTTGTTGTGGATACTCTCCTATACCTGGTCAGCGGAATGGGAAAGATCATGTGCCTTGAAGCCGCGACGGGCACGGAAATTTGGTCGAGAGACGCCATCTCCGATTTCGGTGGTGAAAATATACGATGGGGCATTACCGAAAATCTGCTGATAGACGGCGACCGGGTATTCTTTGCTCCCGGAGGCAAACACCATAATATAGTGGCGCTTGACAGGTTTTCCGGCGATATTGCCTGGTCCAGCCCGGGAACCGGCAAGGGCGATCTGTCGGCATACTGTTCTCCGCTGATCATCGAAGTGCCCGGGAGAAGGCTGCTTGTAACCCATATGGCGAGCGATGTCGTCGGGCTCGATGCTGAAACCGGGGAATTCCTATGGTCCCATCCCTTTGGCAACCGCAACAGCATACATGCCAATACGCCCATTTACAGGGATGGCTATATATATGCCTTCAGCACGGATGAATCAGGCAGCGTTAAGCTCAGGCTCATTTCCGGCGGAAAGGGTATCGAAGCAGTCTGGGAGAACCTGGAAGTAAATCCCCTGGGAGGCGGGGCAGTAATTGTAAACGATCATATCTTCACTTCGGTCTATGTGGCCAGAAGATGGCACGCCATGGACATTCATACCGGAGAATCGACGTTTTCCACAAGGGATCTCGACAGGGGGATTGTAATTTATGCTGACGGTATGTTGTACTGCTATTCGGAAAGGGGCGAACTTGCGCTCGTGAGGCCCAATCCGGAAAAACTCGAAATAGTAAGCCTTATCAGCATTGATATGGGATCGGGGCAGCATTTTGCCCATCCCGTTATTCATGAGGGCAAAATGTTTGTAAGAAGGGGCGACGGCATGATAGTCTTTAATATCAGTTCCGGGACCTGAGAATAGCAGACGCCGGTCATCCTCAATGACAGCAAAAAAGCTTCCCCCGGGGAGGAAGCTGATAAGAATCGGAAACTATTTTGCCTCAGCAGCAGCAGCTTCCGGAATTTCCTTCGCCACCGCCCCCGCATTGATGGGCTCCTCCCTGATGCACATGCCCGTGACTGAGTTCTTCACTGGTTGCATTGCGTATGCCGGAAACCTCGCCCTTGAAGTATAATGTGTCTCCAGCCAGGGGGTGATTGAAATCCATTTTCACGGTTTCATCTCCGACTTCAAGGACCACTCCGTTCAGCCGGTTTCCTGAATTGTCCTGCATCGGGATGGTGTTGCCGATTTTCAGAAGGTTTTCATCTACTTTGCCCTCGACTTCAAAAATATCCCTGGGCAGATCAACAATGGCTTCTTCTGAAATCTCCCCATAGGCTTTTTCAGGCTCCAGCGTGAAACTGAAATCATCTCCCTCCTTGAGTCCTTCAAGATTTGCTTCGAAATCAGGCAGCAGATTACCCCTTCCATACAGAAATGTCAGAGGCGATGCTTTTTCAACCTTCTCGACAATTTCGCCCTGTTCATCATTAACACGAAGCTCGTAAGCAAGTGATACAACTTTGTTTTCCTTTATCATAATAATCAGATTCTGGTTTTAGCAATTTCAAATAACGAATCTTGTCCCGAAGTGCTTTTGCGCATCAATCCTTGCATTTCGACTCCGGGTTCTGTTATTCTATTTTTGAAATTATTGATTAGAAGTATAATATTTCTATACAAAATAAACGTTATTAATAAGAAAAACCAAGATAAATACCGATATATTGCCCGAAAACAACATCACCGGATATCATAATAACAATATTCAATAGATTGCGCATATATAACACAGGACGAAGAGACAAAGTTCTTGTCAGGACATTATTTATATTGAATCTTGCCTGAAACAGCCAAACTCCCTATAAATATCGAAGCTTTTTATCATTATTATATATATGTTATTAGTTTACACAGGGCCCGGGAGGATGTATTAATATATTAAATTATATGTATTTATAGAAAAATGATTGATAAGCTTAAAAAAAATACAGATATTTGTATTACGATTCACAATTAATAATTTTTTTAACAATTTAATTTTTTTTTATCATGAAAGGCAAAGTAAAATGGTTTGACTCGGCAAAAGGTTATGGATTTATTCAGACCGAAGAAGGGAACGATGTATTTGTACATTATACCGGCATTGAACGCGAAGGCTTCAGAGTTCTTGAAGAAGGACAGGAAGTAGAATTTGACATTTCAGACGGTAAAAGGGGCCCCCAGGCCACCAACGTGAAGACTGCTGAATAGTATTTGACCATATAATCAAAAATCGGCGAAAAGAGCTCCCGGCAACGAGGGGCTCTTTTACTTTACATGCCGGCCTGCCGGGCCACCTGCCATCATCAGGACGGGATTTCGCCTTTCAAAACGGCCCCCATCCAGGCGGGTTCCTGCCTTTCAAAACAGTCGCGTTCCGACCGGGTTCAGCTGTGCTTCCCACGGTTTTCCCCAGGGGAAAAGCCTTGTTTCAGAACACAAAACCAAAGCGGATAACCGGATTGGAGTAAACCGGATTGGAATGACCGGAAACATCCATCATTACAAGAAAAATCAGTGCATTTCCGGCACCGGCCCGCGTCCTCAGTCCGGCGCCTGTAAGCCAGGTAGGCCTGAAGAACCTGGTCTGCCCTTCATGCCCGTTGTTTTCGCCGAAGCGGCTGACGGGCAGATTGAAATAGTTCATTTCGGCATGAATCATAAATGCGCCGCCAAGGAATCTGAAGGGCAGAAATTCTTCCAGATCCTTTACCACTATAAAATCGGTAAAAGCCACCGGTCCCCAGATATGTGAACTGAACATCCTGTCAACCTGCCTGCTGCGAAAATACTGATATTTAATTCCGGCACCCGCATGCAGGCGCGGAGTTATCCTGTATCCTATTATTGGCGCTCCTTCAACCTGGGTCATTACGTGGGTGAATTCAAAGCCCAGAAACCCCCCGTAAAAATGACGCCTGGCGGGTTCTTCCGGCTGAAAAGCCAGCAGATTCCCGCCGGAGCAGAACAGAGTCCATAAAAGCGAAAGGATTACAGGTCTGATAAGAAAATTCCCGGTCATTTATTGGTCCGTATTAAGTATATTAATAGTTATATGATTGTTTGACAATTTTGCTGCTTCAGATATTTGTTTCTGAATCCACGGAACCATCCTGCACTGTGAAAATTATTTTGTTTGTCCATATGCAGGTTCATTGTTTCAAAAGTCGATATCTTTATTCAATGATAGGAAAATTCTGGTTTAAATAAACAAAAAACAATTAAAAATGATTAACCGATCAAATATTTTAATTATTGGTTCCAGCAGGGGAATAGGCCGGGAAACAGCAAAAATACTATGCGGCCAGGGACATAACCTGGTTTGTGTTTCCAGGAACGAAAAAGCTTTGGAGTCCCTGAAAAGGGAGTGCGGCCGCCTTTTTCCCGGCAAACCGGTATCGGTGCATGCCCTTGACGTATCTGATGTTGCCGATGGTTCATGCAATCTTCGCTCCATTATAGAGAAAGAATTCAAAAGAATCGATATTTTGTTGTATAATGCCGGGTTGTTGATCAATAAGAAATTTTCCGAATTCAGCAGCACCGGGATGATGGATATTTTTCGTGTTAATTTTTTCTCAGCAGCAGCTGTAATTCAGGAATTGATTCCGCTTATGGGAGGTGAAAGAACTTCCCACATCGTAAACATTGGCAGCATGGGCGGCTTCCAGGGCAGCCCGAAGTTTCCCGGTCTTTCCTTTTACAGTGCCAGCAAGGCTGCTCTTGCATCATTGAGCGAATGCCTTGCCGTCGAACTGGATGAGTTGAACATCAGGGTCAATTGTCTCGCCCTGGGTTCGGCGCAGACTGAAATGCTGGAAGAAGCTTTCCCTGGCTACCAGTCTCCTCTTTCGGCAGCCGACATGGCTGAATTTGTAAGCCATTTCATGGTTCACGGACATAAATACTTCAATGGCAAGGTCCTTCCCGTGGCGGTTTCCACCCCCTGATCCTAGATATACGTTGCGGGTTTTATTTTTCCTGTCATTACCATCAAAGCATTCATGGCAAGGGCTTTCATTTCATCTTCACCGGGATAGACCACTACAGGGGCTATAAAGGACACCATATCTTTAATATAATCAACAAGCGCAGGGTTATGCGCAATGCCTCCCGTCAGTATGATTGTGTCAACCCGGCCCTTTAACACAGCCGCCATTGCCCCTATCTCCTTGCCAACCTGATATGACATGGCATTTTGTATCAATATGGCCTTCGGGTCGCCGTCTTTTGCCCGCATTTCTATTTCATAGGCGTTGTTGGTATTGAAATAAGCCATAAGGCCCCCGTTCCCCGTAATCATTCTTTTCACCTCATCCAGGCTGTATCGGGGGTCAAAGCATATTTTTGCAAGGCATCCTGCCGGAAGAGAACCGCTGCGCTCGGGCGAAAACGGTCCGTCTCCGTCAAGGGCATTATTGACGTCGATTACCCTGCCCCTGCAATGTGCTCCGACCGATATTCCCCCGCCAAGATGGGCAATTATCAGATTTAGCTCATTATAGCTTTTGTTTATCGAACCGGCATGGATCCTGCCAACGGCTTTGTGATTGAGGGCATGGAATATGGACCGGCGCTCGAAAAGCGGGTGACCCGTGACCCTGGCTACATCTTCCAGTTCATCGACCACGACCGGATCGGCAATAAACGCCCGCGCCCCAGCTATAGAAGATGCAATATCATGTGCTATCAGTCCGCCGAGATTGCTGGCATGTTCGCCCTGGATTCCTGCGCGCAAATCATCCAGCATTGCCTGGTTTACTTCATAGACTCCCGATTTTATGGGCTTTACCAGCCCCCCCCGGCCAATGACCGCACTGAAGCTGTTTAAATCGATTCCTGCATCTTTCAGTTCATCGGTTATGAATTTTTTTCTGAATTCATATTGTCCTGAAATATCCCGGAAACGCGAGAGCTCTGAGGCAGAATGCTTAATGTTTTTCAGAAATGCAAATTTGGTGTTATTGTATATGGCTATTTTCGTGGAGGTCGAGCCGGGATTAATCGCCAGTATCCTGATATCCTTCATTGACAGAAATTATGGTAATCTATTGCTTTTAGTCCGGACCCGGCTCAAACGACTGTAGCTGCCGCCATGCTTTATTTTGCCAGCATTGCTGCAAGCGCAATGGAATTCAGCTTTGTTTGCGCGCTGTCGCTTCTTGATGACAGTACCGCCGGAACCCTTGCCCCGGCTATGATGGCAGCCTGTTCGCTGCCGCCACACAGGACATTTGCCTTATAGAAGACATTCCCTGCTTCGATATTCGGGAACAGGATGCAATCCGCATCGCCGGCCACCTTGCTTTTTATTTTTTTGATCTTTACGGCCTCAGGGCTTATTGCCAGGTCCATCGACAGAGGGCCATCCACCTCCGCCCCTTTTATCTGATTTCTTTGAGCCATTTTGCTTATGATTGCAGCATCGGTGCAGGCCGGCATGCCCGGCAGCACCTGTTCCGTAGCTGCAAGGACAGCCAGTTTTGGCTTTTCTATGCCAAGAGCCATGGCAGTCCTTATCAGGCAGTTTGCTATGGCAATTTTCTGCCGGAGATCCGGAAGGGGAATTATTGCTACATCCCCGATTATAAGCAGTTTGTGATA
>SKQJ01000028.1 GCA_007119075.1 Bacteroidales bacterium
AATAGAGCGTGCCGCCTTCGGTGAGATAATAATATGGCAAATCCATCCGCCGGTTCACAAGGTATCCGTAGTCGACAGACCGGATCTGGGCATTATGTCTCAGCGATCTGGCCTCAGCATGGGCGTATGGATGATGTGACGTGCCGTGTATCAGCCCTTTCCATATGTCGGGATATGGCTCTATATTATCTTCAACAAACATACAGCTGTTGCCCGCTATAATCCTGATGGAAGAATCGGCATCCAGGGCCTCCCTGCACCATATTTTTTGCAGTTCGCGGTAATCAGCGGCATTGGCTGCCCAAGTCCATTCAAATATCCAGGGTTCGTTCCATAGTTCGTAAACCCTGATCCGGGGATATTTTCTGATAATCTCCTTCCATGAAAGGGCAAATTCGCCGAAATGTCTTGGAGGACCGTGCAAATCCATTTTTTCGGCCATTGGGGACCTGGTGCCGGGAAATGCATAGCCTGCGATTGGCAGGATCCATGTTCCCTTTGCGGCGGCTTCCGCGAAATGCTCGTCCAGCAAAGAAAAATTGAAATCCAGGGGCCTGTTTCCGGCTTCGGACGGGATAGAATTCGTTTCAGGATAAAAATGGGTCCTCTGAACCTTTATTCCCAGCAGATCCAGTAAATCCAGGTCTTTTCCGAGCTTGATATCAGAGGTATTGGATGCAAAAAAAGAGTTGGGCCGGAGGCCTTGGGCAGAAGGAGGCACTATCGCTAATTCGGTAAATCCCATATCCCTTTTTCCTCCATTTGCGCCAATCACCTGTATCCGGTAAAAGCCGTTGGGCAGTGAAAGAGAAAGAAACAAGGTCTGTCTGGTGCTTTTGCCGGGAATCTCAAAGGAAAAAATGCTGTCTTCCAGAATAATGGGATTGCCAAGCAGGTCTTCGGCAAAAACCCTGAAATTCACTGTTCCCTGACGGGGATTCATCAAATCTACCGGTATTGTTAAATCCGTCTTCTTTCCGGAATGGGCAACCGGATCATGGCCACGTAAAATATTGTAGGTTCCAGTTTCCCCGAGCTCTATAGTAAAAGGCGCTTCACTGCATGAGAAAAATACACAAGTGATGCTGAAAACGAGCACGATTTTTGCCCTCCTGTAAACTGCCATGCTGATTTTATGAAGATGGAAACTCAAAAACGCCGGAAAGGAATTGCTGAAACCGGGCGGCGAAGGATCCGGATCCTGTCATGACAACTGATTGCCCGGGTCACTAAAAATAGCACAGCCCGGTATATTTACAATGCTTCAAAATACGATTGTATCATATCAACCCACCCTTTGGTTCATATGTATGGAAAAGGCAAGTTCCGGGTGTATTTACTGTCAAATATCAACCCTGAGATTAGCAGAAATTCCATGAAAAGATTATATTTGTCAGAGAACCTCTTTATGCTTTAAATTTCCGGATTCTCGAAAAAACAGGGTGCCATGTCCACCTTTTCCGGTATCGGCCGATTGCTGCATACAATAATTATTGTATCATTCTTGCCTGTGGCTCCCCTTTTCGGGGAACATGTTCCGGCAATCAGCCCGGATAACCTTATATTCAGCAAACTGACCGTTGAAGACGGATTATCAAGCAACATAATCACGGCTATATGTGAAGATGATCGGGGCTTTATCTGGATCGGCACTAAACGGGGGCTGAACCTGTATGATGGCTATACTGTCAAATCATTTGCAAATAACTCCCTGGTTCCGGAGAGAAACCTGGACAGCGAAATTGTTTGCATGCAAACCGATCATGCCGGCAATCTGTGGATAGGCACCATCAGCGGGCTGTACAGGTTTGACTATAAACTGGAGAAATTTGAGCATTATCCGAGGCCTGAACCCGCACAGAATATCATCAGAAGCCTGTATGTTGATGACGACAACAATCTGTGGACGGGACATGACAATGGGATTTGCAGGATGATCGCTTCTTCCGGGGAGTTCGAAAGGGTATTGGAGACAGATGGGACAAGCATAATTTACATCGAACAGGACCTTTACAATAATTTATATTTCGGAACTTCGGAAAAAGGTTTTTTGATGACCGGGTCCGGGTCGCCGGAAGTTGCAAAAATAAGCCTGGACGGAGTACTGAACGTAAACAATCCCGATGCCTCTATAACTACCACCATGACTGCCGGATCGGACGGCATCCTGTGGTTCGGCGCATCAGATGGGGTATACAGGGCAATAGCCGGGACAGAAACTACCCGGATAAAACCAACCCGTTATGATTTCAGGAAATCTGCCGAAGGAAATGATCTGACCAATAACAAGGTGCATATTATTACGGAGGACAATGACGGCAATCTGTGGATTGGCACTGAATATGGACTTAACATTTACAATCCCGCCAACGGAAGCCTCAAGAACATATTAAACAACCAAAACGATCCCAGCTCTCTGAGCAATAACCTTGTACATAAAATATACGTTGACAGCAACGGCATTATATGGATCGGCACCTACCAGGGAGGGGTAAATATTTATTATCCCGATTATGAAAGGTTCAGGAATTATTTTCCGGAAATCAACAACTCTGATGCCCAGATGGAAAGGTACATTAAAGCCATTCATGGGGATGAAAAGGGCGATCTGTGGTTTGGCTCCGATTATGGTCTGATGAGAACTTCCTTTGAGAAGAAAGAGATAAAGATTTACACCCACGATCCTGATGATCCCTGGTCGTTAAATGTGGGAGGAGTAAGCGCAATCCTTATTGACAGCAGGGATCGCATGTGGGTAGGCACCTGGGGCGGGGGCGTCCATGAATTTGATGTTGAGAATGAACGGTTCACGAGATTGCCCTGGCAGCCGGACGTCCATGATGACCCGTATTCCCAGGCAGACATAAACATCCGGGCAATTCATGAAGACAGCCGGGGATTTCTCTGGTTTGGAAACACACGGGGGTTCCTGGATAAATATGATCCGGAAACAAAAACCTTTGAACATTATTACTTAGGCCACCCAGAGACCGGCATTGATGCTGAGATCCTTTACATCACATCCGACCCGGATGATAATATCTGGTTCTGCACCCTGTTGGGAGGTCTCTTCAAAAAGGAACCGGGATCGGGAAAATTCACCCAGTACCTGTCCCGCGGATACCAGGGTGACAAGGCTGTGGGCCTTTTAAGCGGCAATGACGCCCACTGCATCCTTTTTACCGGACCGGGCACTGCCTGGATAGGCACAAACAATGGTTTGGATTACGTGGATTTCCGAAGCGGAGAAACGGTAAATTACAATATCAGCAACGGGCTTGCGAGCAATCACATCTATAATATCCAGAATGATGACAGGGGCAACTTATGGTTGAGCACACCCAAGGGCATAAGCAAATTCAACAAGGAAAGGGGTGTCTTTATAAACTATGATACCCGGGATGGAGTCAGGACCAATTCAGAAGCCGGATACAAACATTCGAACGGATGGATCCTCTTTGGAGGAGTAAATGGCGTAAATGCCTTCGATCCCTGCAATTTCAGGGAAAACGAGATCGTTCCCCCGATTGTCTTTACAGGATTTTCCATTCACAACCAGATCGTTGAACCAGGGGAGGGATCGGTATTGCCAGAAAGTATTAACGAGACCTCTTCCGTGACCCTGAACCGTCACCACAATGTATTTTCCATTGAGTTCGCGGCCCTGAATTATATGAATCCTCTCAACAACAAGTATATGTATATGCTGGAGGGCTTCGATCAGGATTGGATTTATCTGGGCACAACAAGGGAAGTCCGTTACATGAACCTGGAACCCGGCACTTATATATTCAGGGTCAGAGGCTCCAATAATGATGGATTGTGGAACGAAGAGGAGCGGGTCATTGAAATAATAATTATGCCGCCATGGTGGAGCACTCTATGGTTCAGGCTTCTGTTGCTGGCATTTATTGTTCTGATCATCTCTGCATGGATAGGCATACGCACCCTGAGGCTCAAACAGTATCAGAGAATATTAAAAAAACAGGTTGAGGAGAGAACAAAAGAAATAGAAGAACAGAAAATCATGATCAGGGAGCAGGCAGCCCGGCTACATGAAGCTGACCAGATGAAAATCCGGTTCTTCACAAATATCTCACATGAGTTCAGAACCCCCCTCACTCTCATTCTGAACCCGATAGATACATTGATGAACCGGATCCCCGAAAAGTACAAAAACGAACTGCCCTATACGGTTGTCAGGAGAAACATCCTAAGGATGAAGAAACTGATAAACCAGTTTCTCGATATCTCGAAAATTGAAGCTAAAAGCCTGGGGCTTAAAGTTTCAAAGGGTAACATAAAAGAATTCATATGTGAAATTGCGAATGCCTATAAAATGGCAATAGCACAAAAAAACATAACCTTCAACATCGAGTTCTCCCCGGGGTCTTTTATCTGCTATTTTGATGCTGACAAGATTGACAAGATCCTGTATAATCTTATATCCAATGCATTAAGGCACACGCCCGCGGGCGGACAAATTGATCTCAGGATTGAATTCAAAGCTGTCGACCGGGCAAAAGCACCTTTGCCGGTCAATCCCGGGAATGGTCAGAAACTCACTCATATACTTATAAGGGTTATTGATACCGGCACGGGCATCCCGGAAGACAAACTTGACAGGATTTTTGAACGGTTCTACCAGGTGGAAAAAGAGAATGCAGTGAATATTGGAGGAACAGGAATCGGGTTGTCACTGACCCGGGACCTGGTCGAAATTTACAGGGGAAGCATAGAAGTAGAAAGCAGTTTTGAGAAGGGAACGGAATTCAGGGTATTGCTGCCTGTTGACAGGTCCCTGTTCAATGCCGGAGAAGTCGATGAATATTTCAAGGATCACGACATTATTAAAACAGAGCTGCTGGTGATCGATGATGATGGTACTGAAGATGACCCGGTTGAAGAAGGGGCTGACCCTGACGCCAAAAACACAGACAGACCCCTCCTGCTGATAGTCGATGACAGCAGGGATATTCTTAATTATCTGCGCGGTGAGTTCAGGGAAGATTATCATGTTATCATGGCCAGGGACGGAAAGGAAGGATTGACAAGAGCACAAAAACATCTTCCTCAAATAATCATCAGCGATATTATGATGCCTGTTATCAATGGATACGAATTTTGCGAAAAGATCAAGTCAGATATGCTGACATGTCATATCCCTGTAATTCTTCTTACAGCAAAAGCATCTGATGAGGACCGGCTGGAAGGAATAGAGATCGGTGCTGATGCATATATCTCAAAGCCCTTTGAGATTGATATTCTAAAGGCTTCGGTCAGTCAGCTGATTAAAAGCAGATCTAAAATAAAACAGGCATTCAGACGGGAAATAATTCTTCAGCCGAAAGAAATCGAGACCATATCGCCTGATGAAAAACTTTTATCAAGGATAATCGACGTTTTAAACAGGAAAATCCAGGAACCTGAATTCGGGGTCGAGGAACTGGGAAGAGAGGTCGGACTCTCCAGGACACATCTTTACCGGAAAATAAAAGAACTTACCGGGCTGACCGCTATTGAATTCATCAGGAACAAGAGGCTGGAATGTGCCGCAAGCCTGCTTCGGCAAAACAAATTATACGTTTCAGAGATCGCTTATATGTGCGGGTTTAAGGAACTATCCTATTTCAGAAAAGTTTTCAAGGCGGTCTACAGCCTGTCTCCCCAGGAATATGCATTATCCCAGCATGAAACAAAACCTGGAATCCATCATAATTTTCACGACACAGAGGCTTAATCCAATTCATAATTATACACATTGCGGCAGCTTATGTGGTGCAGGACTTTGTATTTGCCTTAACTATATGGTCGGACCATGCGAGGGATATGAAACCTTGCAGGGGATCTCACACCAAAATAATGTAAGAATTAGTAAAAATTATGCAAAAGCTTTTTCAGACTATTTTTGTAACTTCATGATAAGAAAAGGAAAAGGATATTAACATACCATGACCGCAGCAGCGGACAGGGGATTTTTTTTTAAATCATATAAAAATTAATAATCATGGCGACAAGACCAAATTATCTGACAGCATCATTCAGTGATTTTGAAAAAGCTGAAAAGGCATATAAAATTCTTCGGGACAGAGGTTATCACGAAGATGAAATAACTGTAGTAATGTCCGAAGAAAGCATGAAAAAATATTTCGATAAAGACCCAAAGAAGGAAGAATCTGAGTTCGGCAACAAGGCCGCAGAAGGCGCAGGCGTAGGTGCCGGGATTGGCGGTGCTATCGGAGCTACTGCCGGCATCATC
>SKQJ01000208.1 GCA_007119075.1 Bacteroidales bacterium
CCGGCCAGGGTTCACGGAACAAATTCAACTTCCTTCATTCCGTAATGCCTGATAAACCCGTCCTCATCCTCCAGGGCCAGTCTCCCGAATTTGTCCACCCCCCTGACAGAGGCCCTGAAGCGGATATTTTTTTCCAGGAAAAAGTGGCTTTCGTTCAGCCGGTAAAGCTGCCTTGTATAGGCGTTCCTGATTTTCCCGCTTTCGCCTTTTTGAAGCAGCCGGTACCAGGATCCGATGCCGCTGCATATGCTGATAAGGGTTTCCCTTAACGGGTATGACCGGGATGTAAGCTGTGCAAGAGATACGGCATTGGGAAGATGGCTTGCGAAGACCCTCTGGTTGACGTTTATCCCTATGCCGGCTATCGAATATCTTACCCTGCTTTCCATAACGGAACTCTCAATAAGTATCCCTCCGATCTTTTTGCTGCCTGCATAGATGTCATTGGGCCATTTTATGCTCACATCCCTTATGTGCTCCCTGAGAAAACAGGCAATGCCCAGTGAAGCTGTCATGGAAAGCATGAACAGGTCGGAAGGCTCAAGGAAAAGAGGCTCCAGTATGATCGAGAAGGTAAGGTTCTGTCCGCCCTCGCTTTCCCAGATGCTGTTTCCCTGACCGCGCCCCTTCACCTGGTGTTTTGCCCAGACCACAGTGCCTTCTTCAAGTTTCTCTTTTCCTGCGATTTGCCTGCAATAATCATTGGTAGAATCAAGGTGCGAAAACTCCAGTATCGTTTTTCCAACAAAGTCCATCGCTGTTTGTTTATATTGAACCGGTGTCTGCAATATGACTGCCAAAAGTACGTTTTACCAACGAATTAAGAAAAAAGCATTGTATTGCGATGCAAATACTGATTTTACGGGAGGTTCCCGGTAACTAAAAAATATATAACTTTGCAGACAAAAGACCGGATGGTTAGAGAAAAGAGGAATATTGAAACAGAAACTTTATTATACAATATTATTGAGGGGATCAGAAAAGTCAAGGGCAAGGAAATTGTCGACATAGATCTGACCGGACTTGAACAGCGGATGTGCCAGCATTTTTTGATTTGTCATGGTGATTCCAACACACATGTAAGCGCCATAGCCGACTCGGTGGAAAGCGAAATGAAGGAAAAACTGGACTGGCCTTCCAGCCATAAGGAAGGATACGAAAATGCCAGCTGGATCCTTCTTGATTACGGCTCGATAGTTGTACACGTATTTCAGAAAGAATGCCGTGATTTCTACCAGCTCGAGGAGCTTTGGGCTGATGGCAATATTGTTAAAATTGAATAATTAAATATAATGTTTGAACAGGATCAGAATAAAAAAAACAACAGGAAGGATCCCGATAAAAAGTCTGAGGAGAATGGAGGCACCAGGCGGCCCAAATTCAACCTTTACTGGATTTACGGACTTATAGCCCTGGCCTTTATAGCAATACAGGTTTTCGGAACCGGCAGCAGACCCGTGGAGATAAATTTCCAGCAATTCGAAAGGGATATGCTCCGTGCCCGTGATGTGGAGAAAATAGAGGTGGTAAACAGGGAGGAAGCCAGGATCTTTATTAAGCAGGACCGGCTGGATCTTCCCAAATACGAAGAATTGTTTGACAGGGGATTCGCATCGGCATCCAGGTCAGGCCCTCATTATGTATTCACGATCGGCTCTGTTGAGCTGTTCGAAGAGCGGCTAAGGGAAGCTCAGGAGGATTTTCCCCAGGAAGAGAGAGTAAGCGTAAACTATGTTACTGAACGCGATTACTTTACCGATGCGTTGAGCTGGCTGCTGCCCATTTTCATCCTTGTGGCAATCTGGCTTTTTATCTTCCGCCGCATGAGTGGCGCTGGCGGAGGCGGAGGCCCCGGCGGGATTTTCAATGTAGGAAAGTCAAAGGCCAAAATGTTCGACAAGGAGTCGCATGTCAAGATTGATTTCAAGGATGTTGCCGGACTTGCCGAGGCCAAGATGGAGGTAAAGGAAATTGTCGACTTTTTGAAGAAACCCGAGAAATATACCCAGCTTGGAGGAAAGATCCCCAAGGGAGTTCTGCTTGTCGGTCCCCCGGGAACGGGCAAGACCCTGCTTGCAAAGGCCGTCGCAGGCGAGGCCAACGTGCCCTTCTTTTCGATTTCGGGTTCCGATTTCGTTGAAATGTTTGTAGGAGTAGGCGCATCAAGGGTAAGGGATCTTTTCAAGCAGGCTAAGGAAAAGGCGCCCTGTATTGTTTTTATCGATGAGATCGACGCCGTCGGACGCGCAAGGGGCAAAAACCCGGGATTCGGCGCCAATGACGAGAGGGAAAACACCCTTAACCAGCTTCTCACCGAAATGGATGGTTTTGAGCCGAACCTTGGCGTAATACTGCTTGCCGCCACCAACCGGGCAGACGTGCTTGACCGCGCTCTTCTGCGCGCCGGCAGGTTTGACCGGCAGGTGCACGTGGAACTGCCCGACCTGAATGAAAGGATGGAAATATTCAATGTCCATTTAAGGTCGGTGAAGCTTGAACAAAATCTCAATATTGATTTCCTGGCCAAACAAACCCCCGGTTTTTCAGGCGCCGATATTGCCAACGTGTGCAACGAAGCTGCCCTGATAGCCGCCCGCAAGGACAAGAAGTCGGTAGGCCGGCAGGACTTTCTCGATGCCATTGACCGGATAATCGGCGGACTTGAGAGGAAGAACAAAATAATTTCGCTCGAGGAAAAAAGAACCATTGCATTCCATGAAGCCGGCCACGCCGCTCTCAGCTGGCTGCTTGAACATGCTCATCCTCTGGTAAAGGTTACCATTATTCCAAGGGGCAGATCTCTTGGCGCAGCCTGGTACCTTCCCGAGGAAAGGCAGATCACCACCACCGAGCAGCTGAGCGATGAGATGTGTGTTGCCCTGGGAGGACGTGCTTCCGAAAGAGTGATTTTCAACAAGGTCTCAACAGGAGCGTTGAACGATCTTGAGCGGATCACCAAGCAGGCCTATGCCATGGTGAGCTATTTCGGCATGAGCGAGAATATCGGCAATATCAGCTTTTATGATTCCACAGGGCAGAATGAATATAATTTTTCCAAGCCATACAGCGAAAGGACCGCAGAACAGATTGACCGTGAGGTTAAAAAAATAGTCGATGATGCCTTTGACCGGGCGAAAAACCTGCTTACAAAACATAAGAAAGAGCTGACCAGGCTTGCCGAGCTTTTGCTTGAAAAGGAGGTAATCTTCAGCGAAGACCTGGAAAAGATATTCGGCAAGAGAAAATTCAAAAAACCCGAAACCGAGCCTCTCTTAAAGAATTCCGGCGACAGGCCCGTTGAAACCGGCGCAGCGCTTTCTCCCGGCACCGGCGGGGGCGACGGCATGGAAAAGAAGGGAAAAGGCGGCGGAGAGGAAACCGGGTCCGGCCAGGACATGGAAGCTGCTGCCCCAGCATCTGACAACGGAGCCGAACCGGGACCGGGCGACGACAAAGAGGATTCCGGCAGCTCAGGTGAGAATTCAAATGAAAAAAATACGGAGCCGGAAATCGATGCCCGGAAAAAAGTAAACAGAGAACAAAAAAAAGGCAAAAAAGAGGGTGAAGAGGCCGGTGCCCGAAATGTTGGCACCCAGGCCGGTAAGAAAAGAGCCTGACGGATGCTGGAATTATGGATGACTGGACAACAGTTTATTTGACCGAAAGTCCCTATCTTGCGGAAGCAGCCCTGCAGATGCTCAGCGACAACGGTATTGAGGCAGTTATAATGAATAAAAAGGATTCGGCCTATCCGATGATAGGGCACATTGAAGTGATGGTCAATAAAGGTGACCAGGCTGAAGCAGAAAAATTAATAAAAGAATTCAGCTCTTGAAGAATCTGTTTCAGCGCACTGTTACCGGGGGATTATTCGGGATCATGGTATACGGCACCCTGTTTGCCGGTAAGCTGACATTTTTTATATTTTACCTGGTCCTTATGGTATTTGCCCTTCTGGAATTTTACAGCCATAAGGATAATACCGGTTTAAGGGTGCAGAAATTTGTCTCGCTGGCGGCATCAGTCATGCTGTTTGCCTTTGCCTTCGGGTATGCTTCCGGAGCTTTATCCCCCAAATGGTTTTCGCTGTTGCTGCTGTTTCCTCCATTTATGATGATCAGGGAACTTTACCGCAGGGATGAAAATTCATTTGCCGGCCTGGCTGCAGCTTTTTACGGAGTGATATATATTGCGGTCCCGTTAAGCCTTATGAATTTTCTTGTTTTTCCGGGCCGGATCTATGATGGTTACTATCCGGGATTGCTTGCCGGGATACTTATTCTGATAATGGTCAACGATACCGCGGGTTACCTCGTAGGCGTGCCCTTTGGCCGCAATCGGCTTTTCGAAAGCATTTCGCCAAAAAAATCCTGGGAAGGAACTGTGGGCGGAGTGGTTTGTGTCATTGTTGCCGGATTTTTTATGAACCATCTTTTCCCACTGCTGAGCCGGATCGACTGGATTATGGTAGCAGCTGCAGCTGCAGTCTTCGGGATATATGGCGATCTTGCCGAATCCCAGCTGAAAAGAAGACTTGGCATCAAGGACTCCGGCAGGCTCCTTCCGGGCCACGGTGGAATACTTGACCGGATTGATGCATGGCTTTTCGTGATTCCCGCAGTATGGGTCTATATTAATTTTATTTCATAACATGATGAGGATTCACAGGGAAGGTTACGGAATTCTTCTGGTTTTGCTTGTTGTATTTGTCAGCGCAAATTTCCTGGTCCTTGGCCTTTTCCAGGCAGGCCGGTCCCTTTCATTGGGCTTCCTTGGTCTATCGGCAGCTGTTTACCTTTTCCTGTTATGGTTTTTCCGGGTCCCTCACAGGGTCGTTGCGCCTGACAGCAATCTTGTTCTGGCACCTGCCGACGGAAGGATCGTTGCAGTGGAAGAGACAGAGGAGAACGAATATTTTTCAGACAGCCGGCTGCAAGTCTCGATTTTCATGTCCCCGCTTAACGTACACGCCAACTATTATCCCGTCGGAGGGCCTGTCAGATATTTTAAATATCATCCCGGCAATTATTTCGTTGCCTGGCATCCCAAAGCCTCAGACAGCAATGAACGCACCACGGTAGTTGTCGGCAATGAGGACGGCCGGCTGGTGCTGGTGAGGCAGGTTGCAGGGGCCGTTGCCCGGCGGGTAGTATGTTATGCCAGAACCGGCGAGAGCGTGGAACAGGGGCAGGAGCTCGGGTTTATAAAATTCGGTTCCCGGGTAGATGTTTTTCTCCCCTCCGATGCTAAAGTTATGGTCAAACCCGGCGACAGGGTCGTGGCAAAGCTTTCAGTATTAGCTGCATTCAAATAATTTGAATTTCTTTAACTTTTCATTAACATTTAATCCGGATTGTTATATTTATATTTGATCCAGATAAAGTCAACATACAAATAAAATATCGATTATGAGAAAAATTTATGTTCTTGCAGTTGTTCTGGTATTTGCGGGAGTCACCGCTTTTAGTCTGAATATCATTCAAAACGAAGGTGAAACCGATCCTCGCAAATCCGCCTGTGCAACGGTTGCACAAAGCGAATGCAGCGATGAGAAATCAGCTGCCGGGAACGCAATGGCTTCTGACTGCACCGGGGCCGTCAATGCTGTTCTTACGGCGGGTTCTGAAAAATCAGATTCATCCTGTGGCAGCTCTTCCGCGGAAGCGGTAAAAGCAACGGCTTCAGACTGCACCGGGGCCGTCAATGCTGTTCTTGCGGCGGGTTCTGAAAAATCGGCTTCAGGCTGTGGCAGCTCTTCCGCGGAAGCGGTAAAAACAGCCGCCGCTGAATGCGGACAGGCAACAAATGCCGTCCTGGCTGCCGAAGCCGAAAAAGCATCCGGATGCTGCTCATCAGCTGCTTCTGCAACACAGACAGCCGCTTCCCAGGAATGCAGCGGCGACAAAACCCAGGAAACCAGGATCGCTGAAAATCAATAGGGTTCCGTATACGTAACTTTATAGAAAGCTTCCTTCGGGGAGCTTTTTTTATGCCTTTGCGTCGCCCGGCATATAACTTGCAGTCCCCGTTTAACCGGAAAATTTCGCCGACGGCCCCTTTTTGCTTTCACGATGGCGATAATTTGCTAAATTTGCCCATACGAATGTTAACCTCAAAGAAAGAACAACATGCAGACAAAAGATGACAAAATACTGGATGTAACCCCCGATGTCAAATGGATCGGCATACTGGATCATGATATAGTTACCTTTGACATTGTAATGGAGACCGAATTCGGCACCACCTACAATTCCTATTTCATCAATGCTGAAAAAAAGGCCATCGTCGAAACGACCAAGGCCAGGTTCTGGGATACCTGGCTGGAAAAAATCAGGGCTGTTGCCGACCCTTCGGAAATCAGCTATATTATACTCGACCATACTGAACCGGACCATTCCGGCAATCTTGAGAACCTTCTCAGGCTGGCCCCCGACGCCATTGTTGTTGGAAGCGGAAATGCCATACGGTACCTGGAGGATATTGTTTCCATCCCTTTTAAAAGCATGAAGGTAAAGGACGGAGACACGCTCGACCTTGGAAACAAAACCCTGAAATTTATCTCTGCCCCGAACCTGCACTGGCCGGATACCATATATACCTGGCTGGAAGAGGACAGGGTGCTGTTTACCTGCGATTCGTTCGGCGCCCATTACTGCACCCGTGAAATGTTCGATGATCTGGTCGGCAACTATGACGAGTCGTTCAAATATTATTTTGACGTGATCCTCAAGCCATACAGCAAGTTTATGCTCAAGGCCATCGAAAAGATAAGGCCGCTCGATATTTCTGTGATTGCCACGGGACACGGTCCGATTTTGAGGTCCGACTGGAAAAAATATGTGGATCTTTCCGAAAAGTATTCCCGCGAGTATCTTGCCGGGTACGCACCGGAGGGCAAGAATGTGCTGATCACCTTTGTTTCTGCCTATGGTTACACCAAACAGATGGCAGAGCATATTGCCGAAGGCATAAGGGAAGCTGACGGTGAAATAAAAGTTGAAATTGCCGATATCGAGCTCCTTCCCCTTGGAGAGCTCGATTCGATGCTGGTCCGCAGCAATGCCCTGCTGGTGGGTTCTCCCACTATAAACCAGAATACCCTGCTGCCTGTCTATAAGCTTTTCGCAGTGATAAATCCCATCAGGGACAAGGGTAAGCTTGCGGCTTCATTCGGATCCTACGGCTGGAGCGGGGAGGCAGTCAAGATTATCGAAGGAAACCTGAAAACGCTCAAGCTCAAAGTTATTGAAGACGGTTATTCGGGCAAGTTTTTTCCCCATGCCGATAAAATAAACGAGTTAAGGGAGTTCGGCCGCAAATTCGGCGGACGGCTGCTGGAAATATCAAACTGATTGCGGATGCTGACCGTCTTGCGGCCGCGCTGAGAAAGGAATTAAATTGCGGCCTTCAATGAAAAAGCCATCGCCGCCGGCGGGCCCACCGAAAGGGAGCCGCTGTCATAGAAAAAACAGGGCAACCCCGCCTATGGCAACAAATGCCCCCAGGATCTCCCTGGGGGCAATTTTTTCCCTGAACATAAAGATTGAAAAGGGTATGATCATTACAGGCACAATGCTCATGATGGTTGCCGCAATCCCCGATGAAGTATACCTGACTGCAAGGAGCGAAAATGAGACTCCAAGGAACGGGCCGAAAAATGCACCTATGGTAAGGCTTTTCATTGCCGCCTTGTTTTTCACTGCCGGCACCAGCCTGTACCATCGTCCGAGTGCCGTATATATTATCATGAAACCAAAGAAACCGGTTATGACCCGGATCTGGGTGGCCGCAAAGGCATCATAGCCTTCCATTCCGTACTTGCTCAGTACCAGTCCGGTAGCCTGTCCCGCAGCCCCCCCGAAGGCCAGCAGCAATCCGGCGACAGGGTAGGAGAAGCGCCAGCCGTTCCCGCGTGCCTTTGCCCCATGGAACCCGGGTGTGACCGGCAAACCGTCTTTGTGCCTTGTGAGGACTACCATGGCTATTCCCGTGCAGGTCACAACCATTCCCGCCAGGCTCCTGGGAGACATTGTCTCGCCCATTATCATCCATCCCACGATCGCGGCAATTGGAGGAGCCAGGGACATTATAAGCATCGAGATGCGGGCGCCGACCACCACATATGCACGGAAAAGGAACAGGTCGCCGAGAACAAATCCCACCAGTCCCGAAAGGGACAGCCATATCCAGTTGTGCGAGCTTGCACCCGAGGGAAAGAATTCTCCCCTGCTGAACCAGGTAAATATGCCCAGGAAAAAAAAGGCCATAAAAAGCCGTAAAAGATTTACCGTAAGAGAACCGATCTTTTTTCCTGCCGACTCGAAAGCCAGGGCGGTGAAGGTCCAGAAAATCGCGGCTACGAGGGCTGCAAGCTCGCCGGAGTGTGACTGTATCATAATTCAAATCTCATTCAGGCCACGAAGATAATCAAAGGTATTATTATTTTTGCCTGCAGTCAGGCTGTCCGCGTATAACGGCTGACCAAAAGCGTAAATAGGAACCAGTTATTTGATAACCATAATTTTTGCTCATGCCTAACAATATCCGCCGGCTTATTATGACGGCATCCGTTCTGCTAAGCCTGTTCGCCCCCTCAAACGGCAGCGACAATGACACGATAGCTGCAATTCCTTCAGTTCAGGTGTCAGGGTTTATAAAAAGCGATTTTATTTTTGACAGCAGGCAGAATATGGCTGTAAGGGAAAGTATGTTCCTGCTGTATCCCCTGCCTGAGCTGGCAGATCAGGAAGGGATGGATGTAAACGATGTGAGGAATATCCAGTTCATTCCCTTCCAGACCAGGCTTTCGGCATTTTTCTCCGGGACTGAGCTGCTTGATGCCCGGGCAACCGGATTGATCGAAGGCGAGTTTTTCGGAACTTCCGATGCCGACATCAATGGCTTCAGGCTAAGGCATGCCACCATTAACCTTCACTGGGAATCGGGCGTAAGCATTTTGATGGGACAGTTCTGGCACCCCCTTTTCATTACCGGATGCTATCCTACGACAGCAAGCTTTAACACCGGAGCCCCCTTCAATCCCTTCTCCCGGAATCCCCAGATTGAGATAAGCTACAGCACCGGCAGTTTCCGGTATTCTGTCGCCGCCCTTAGCCAGCTTGAATTCCGTAGCAGCGGGCCCGAAGGCCCCTCGGCCAGGTACCAGAGAAACAGCGGATTTCCTGAAGTTGCGACGAAATTTCAATGGTCACCGCCCGGCCAGGATCTTCTGCTCGGAGTTGCCTCTTCCTACAAGGTTTTAAGGCCTGCGCTCGCCGGTGAAACGGGCAGAAAGTCAGACGAGCTTGCCGGTGGAGGAGCGGTGATGGCCTTTTCAAGGTACTCCAGGAGCAATATAACCATAAAGACTGCAGCCACACTCGGCCAGGATCTGTTCCATCTTACCATGATCGGCGGCTATGCCGAACGTGCCGGCAACGGGTCCGGAGAAGCTTCGGCACCGGGCACCGGCTATACGCCGCTTACCGCTTTTGCAGCCTGGGCAGAGCTGGTGGCCGGCGAAACCTGGCAGGCCGGTTTGTTTTCGGGTTATTCCGCCAATCTGGGAGCCCGCGAAATAATAAGCACGGAAAGCCATCCTCCCGTTATTTTCGGCAGGGGAAGCGATATTAATTTCCTTTACAGGATATCTCCCCGCCTCTCGTATAGTTCAAGCAATATGAGGCTGGGAGCCGAGGCCGAATATACCAGGGCATTTTATTCAGAATCGCTCGATAGCCGTGGAAGGCCGGCCGGCGCTGCCGGAACGGGCAATCTGAGAATTCTTTTTTTTGCGTTCTATAATTTTTAGGCGGTCTCAAAATACCAGCGTTCCCGGAGCGGCAAAGTCCCGATATGACTTTGTCCGAAAGGCTCGGGCGCCTGAAAAAATCTGCGCTATATCAAAAAACCGGCCGCCTCCGCCGGGATGCAGAGCCTGATGTTTTTTTCGGGACTTCGCTGAATGGTATTTCCTGATATTGGAAAAATGGCTACATTTACCATTTAATGGACTAACGAATTTGGATGCCAGGTTTGAAATAAAGAGCGAAACAGGAAAATATATAGCCATTATCCTCGGGGCTGCCCTGCTCATATTCATATTATGGTATTTAAGGGCTGTCATCTTTTATATCCTGATCAGCTTCGTGCTTTCTCTTATAGGAAGGCCGGTCGTCGATCTGCTTGACAGGCTTAAATACAGGAAATTTTACGTGCCCCGGGCACTGAGCGCCCTTGCCGGACTGCTTCTGCTCTGGGGGATCGTTCTGCTGTTTTTCCGGATATTCATCCCGATTATTGCCTCGCAGGCAAGAGAGCTTGCCCAGATCAACGCCGATGCCGTGATCGGCAACCTTGACGAGCCTCTTCAGCAGCTTGATTTTTTAATGCTCAGGCTCGGGCTCGATGCATTCAGGGACATCACAATCCAGGAATTCTTCGCCCAGAAGCTTAACTCGATACTCAGCGTAGAGTTTTTTGCCAATATTTTCGGTTCTCTGGCAAAAATACTGGGCAACATTGTTATCGCTGCGTTTGCCATATCATTTATCACCTTCTTTTTCCTGAAGGATGACCGGCTTTTCCTTGAAGGAACTCTGATATTCGTCCCCACCCGGCACGAACAGGCAGTGCGTCATGTAATATCGTCAATAAGATATCTGCTCATGCGCTATTTTATCGGGATAATGTTGCAGATCACCTGCATAATCATACTGATAACAACCGGCATGCTGCTGACCGGGATAAATTTTTCAACATCGCTGGTCATAGGGCTTGCTGTAGGGGTGTTTAATGTCATTCCTTATATCGGCCCCGTAATTGGCGCCGTCATCGGCATTTTTATCGGGATTGTGACCCATCTTGATATGTCTTTTTACAATGAGATGCTGCCAATGTTGTCCTATATGCTGATTGTATTTGTAAGCGTCCAGCTTATAGACAATATGGTGTTCCAGCCGTTGATCTATGCCAGCAGCGTTCACGCGCACCCTCTTGAAATATTTATCGTGCTTATGATAGGAGGCATCACTGCAGGCATAACGGGTATGTTCCTGGCAATTCCTGCCTATACTGTTTTAAGGGTTATCGCAAAGGAATTTTTCAATAATTTCAAGCTGGTGAAACGGCTGACCGAAAAAATTTGATCCTGTGCTGTCTGACATGGCAGCTTAAGGAGGAATCATCCGGGGAATAAGGATATCATATTCAAACATATATATATTTATTCTTATTCTAAATTATCATGAAAAATATGCCGGTTTCAAAAACATAATTTTTTTATTTCCTATATTTAGGCTCAAATTGATTTTCCGGTAAAGGAAGCCCCGGTTTTATTCCGTAAAAGAACCTAACTTTGATATTATTGTTGTTGTGATGACCAGACAACCCGAAACTCTCCCCGGATCATACAGAACACTGGTTTTATTGTGTTTGTTTTCAGTTCTATGTGTCTGCCTTGTTTCATTTAATCCTTCCTCCGGGCTCCGGGAGGCTGATGCGCAGGATGCATCGGAACCTGAAGACATTGAGGCCAGGGAAATAACAATTTCCGACATACGGAGAGGCGAGCGTCTGTTCCAGGGCCTCCTTCCTCTCGGGCCTGATGTTCCTTCATGTGCCTCATGCCATAATACCAGGCAGATCGACACATTTAACTGGAATCCGTCGGCAATGGAAATTGCCCTGCTATATGAGGACAGGGCTGCCGGAGATCTGGAGACTGTTGTGATGGATCCGGTAACGGTCAGGATGATGGAGGTCCATGAGGGCTATGCGCTGTCGGAAGAGCAGTTTGTCCTTATAAAGGCCTATATGGACCACCTTGCCGTCGAGGGCATGCGCGAACGGCCGGTTATTACAAACCTGCTGATATTTCTGCTGGTGGTTTTTCTCGTAATTGGCGCCATTGCCGATCTGGCCGTATTCAGGAAAGTACCTTATAAGCTGGTGCATCTGACGGTAATTCTCGCCGGGGGCTTTTTTATTCTTTCGGCAATTGTCCACGAAGCCGTATCGATAGGCCGCTCCCAGTATTACGAGCCCGACCAGCCTATCAAGTTTTCCCACAGGGTGCATGCACATGATAACCAAACGGATTGTCTCTACTGCCATTCAATAGCCGAATATTCCCATCCGGCCGGGATACCGTCGGTATCACAATGCATGAACTGCCACATAATTGTCCGCGACGGCAGCCACTCCGGCCGCTTTGAGATCAATAAACTGGTAGATGCATATGAAAATGAAAGACCGGTGCGATGGATAAGGATCCACACGCTGCCCGATCACGTATTTTTCAGCCATGCCGTGCATGTGAATGCGGGAAATATGGATTGCATGGAATGCCATGGCGAAGTGGAACAGATGCACCGGCTGATGCAGGTGGAAGACCTCTCCATGGGCTGGTGCCTGGATTGTCACCGCTCTGCCGGTGTGGATATTGAAGGCAATGAGTTTTATTCACTGTATCATCGGCTGCAGGAGGATATCCACAGGGGGGAACTCGATGTTCCCACCGTCGCTGATGCAGGGGGGACAAAATGTATGAAATGTCATTACTAGACCAATGAGCAAAAAGTACTGGAAAAGCCTGGATGAACATAGCGGCATTCCCCGGAAAGATTACATCGGGGATTTTGATTATGTCAATAAAAATGAGATTGAAGATCTTTTGCATGAAGAATCCTTGAATACCCGGTCTTCCCGGCGCGACTTTCTCAAACTGTTCGGCTACAGCATAGCTGCCTCCGCTCTTGCTGCAGGATGCGAACAACCCATCCATAAAGCCATACCATACCTTTTCCAGCCTGAAGAGGTTGTGCCGGGCAGGGCAGTTTACTATGCCACTACCTGTTTCGACGGCGATGACTACGGAAGCCTGGTGGTCAAGGTGCGTGACGGAAGGCCCATCAAGATAGAAGGCAATGAACTGGTTGAAAGAGGCACAAGTTCTCGTCTGCAGGCTTCTGTCCTGAATCTGTATGACACGGCACGGCAGGACTTTCCCGCCGAAAACGGAAACAGGACCGGCTGGCAGGAAGCCGACAGGAAGATAACGGCAGCCCTGGACGAGGCATCCGCTTCCGGCAGAAAAACAGTGCTGCTGACCGGCACCGTAATCAGTCCATCGACAAGGCGTCTCATCAGCGAGTTCCTTGAAGCCCGGCCCGGAGCCGAATGGGTCCGGTACGATCCGGTTTCCTTCTCCGCAATGCTCGAAGCCCACAGGCTGCTGTCCGGAATCCGGGCAATCCCCCGGATGCATTTTGACAGAGCCGATATGATAGTTGGTTTTGGGGCTGATTTTCTTGGCACATGGCTCAACCCCGTGGCCTTTGCCCGCCAGTATGCCGACCGCCGGCGCGTCTCCGAAGATAACACCCGGATGGCGCGCCACATACAATTCGAAAGCATTTTGTCAGTTACGGGTGCAACTGCCGATGAGCGTTACCCGGTGAGACCTTCTGCCGTCCGCGAAATCCTGGAATACCTGTATCAGAGGCTCGGCGGGAATGAGCCGGCTTCCCCTCCGGGCACCGGGGCAGAACTTGATGATATTGCAGCCGAATTGCTTGAAAATGCCGGCCGTTCGCTGGTGGTATGCGGATACAACGATATCGCAGCACAGGCCCTGGTGGCAGCGATCAACCAGCTGCTCGGAAATTACGGAACAACCCTCGACCTGGATCGCCCTGTGAATTTTCGCCAGGGAAACGATGAGGCCATGGAGTCTCTGATTGAGGATATGTTCAGGGGGGATGTGGCAGCTATTGTCATCCACAACGTGAACCCTGTATTTGATCATCCCCGGGGAGAAGATTTCGGCGGGGGACTTGCATTTGTCGATCTTTCCGTGTCACTTGCCGGATCGGCCGATGAGACTTCCGCTCTTTGTAAGTTCATATGCCCGGACAGCCATTATCTTGAATCATGGGGTGACGCCGAGCCCTGGGGCGGTTTTTTCTCGCTTCAGCAGCCCGCCATCCGGAAACTTGGAGACACGAGACAGATGCAGGAAAGCCTTATGGCCTGGTCGTCCGGGGAAAGCAATTCCGGATATCATGAATATCTAAGGAGCTACTGGCGACAGGAAATATATCCTGCCAGCGGAAGCCGGGAAACTTTTGAGGACTTCTGGAACGGATCCCTGCAAAGCGGAATTGTGGAGATACCCGGAGCCGGGCAAGGCCGGCCCTCTTTCAATCTCCAGGCCCTGACCGGGATACTGCAGCAAAGCCCTGCTGCCGGAAATCCCGGCGACCGGCTTGAAATGGAAGTTTACCAGAGCATTGCCATTGGCAGCGGCCGGCATGCGAACAATCCCTGGCTGCAGGAGCTGCCCGACCCTGTTTCCAAAGTTTGCTGGGACAATTACCTGGCCGTTTCGCCCTCCGATGCCGCAACGCTTTTGCTCGACACCGGCGATGTCGTGCTGCTGAATGATCTTGTCAGGCTGCCGGTGGTTGTTCAGCCGGGACAGGCGCCCGGCACAGTATCGGCTGCAATGGGCTACGGCCGGCTGGTTTCAGGCATGGTAGCCAGCGGAGTGGGAACAAATGTGATGCCCCTGGCCGGGATCTGCGGCGGGAGCACAGCCTACAGCTTCCCGCTCTCGTCGCTGGCAAAGACCGGGGAAAAACACAGACTGGCCCTTACTCAGTCGCATCATTCGATGGAGGGCCGTCCCATCGTCAGGGAAACCACCCTCGCGGAGTATCGCAGGAATCCCTCTGCCGGAAATGAGATCCGCCAGGAGATCCTGGAACATATGTACACCCTTTATGATCCGGTCAGACTCGACGGGCTTCACTGGGGGATGTCGATCGATCTGAATGCGTGTACCGGCTGCAGCGCCTGTGTAATTGCCTGCCAGGCCGAGAATAATATCCCGGTGATAGGCCGGGAGGAGGTGTACAGGAGGCGAATCATGCACTGGATCCGCATCGACAGGTATTATTCCGGAGACCCCGATAACCCTTCGGTCCATTTCATGCCGCTTCCATGTCAGCATTGCGACCACGCACCCTGCGAAAGCGTATGTCCGGTGGCAGCCACCAGCCAGAGTGACGAGGGAGTGAACCAGATGGCCTATATCCGCTGCGTGGGCACTAAATACTGTATCAATAACTGCCCGTACAAGGTGCGGCGGTTCAACTGGTTCGCCTATACCAAAAGCGATAATTTCGATTTCAATATGAACAGCGAGCGGGGCCGGCTGGTGCTGAACCCCGACGTGACCGTCAGGGAAAGGGGAATCGTAGAAAAGTGCTCTTTCTGCATTCAGAGGATACAGGAGGCTAAAATCACTGCCAAGTCGGAAAACCGTGTGCTCAGGGAAGACGAGGTCATACCCGCATGTGCCCAGGCCTGTCCCTCGAAAGCAATTATTTTTGGAAACCGGGCTGACGGCAACAGCAGGGTATCGCAGCTGTTTGCCCAGAAAAGGAACTACCACCTGCTGGAAGAGCTGCACACCCTGCCCGCGGTTGGTTATCTCACAAGAGTCAAGAATAAAAAAAGCTGACGGATCATGGACACAACTTCAGCTGGCGCCCCTCTTATTGAAGGAAAAATGAGTTACCGGCAGGTAACTGATACCCTTTCCGGAACCGTGGAAAGGAAACCCGCCAAATGGTGGTACGCCGGAATGACCCTTTCAACACTCGCCGTCCTGTTCGGGCTATGGGCAATGTACACGACGGTGACAGTGGGCCTGGGCACATGGGGACTAAATAATTCTACCGCATGGGGCTGGGACATAATCAATTTTGTATGGTGGATCGGCATCGGGCATGCCGGCACTGCCTTCACGATCTTCCTTATTGTTTTCCGCGCAAAATGGGCCGCGGCCATTAACCGCACGGCCGAGGCGATGACGGTTTTCGCGGTCATGTGTGCCGGGCTCTTCCCGCTGATCCATCTGGGGCGCTTATGGCTGGTGTTTTTCATAGCGCCCTACCCGAATACCAGGGGGCCCCTGTGGGTGGGCTATAATTCTCCGCTTTTCTGGGACGTTCTTGCAATAACTACCTACCTTCTTTTGTCAGTCACTCTCTGGTATTTCGGCATGATCCCGGATCTCGCCACGATGAGGGACCGTGCAAAAACAAAGTTGTCCCGAACCATCTATGGTTTTTTCAGCATGGGCTGGATAGGATCGGTCAGGAACTGGATGCGGTACGAGGCGCTGACGAAGATTCTCGCCGGACTGGCGGCGCCGCTGGTTGTGTCGGTTCATACGATTGTGTCGCTCAACTTCGCCGTTTCCGTAATACCAGGCTGGCATACCACCATATTGCCTCCCTATTTTTTCGTGGGCGCCATTTTTTCAGGTTTTGCCATGGTGCTTACAATCATGATACTCATCAGGAAGGCTTTTCCGCTTACAAGCTTCATAACTATGGGACATCTGAATTCCATAAGCCGGGTCCTGATTTTCGGAAGCATGGTTATCGGACTGGCGTATGCGACAGAGCTTTTTATAGCCTGGTATTCGGGAGTTGAATACGAGATGTTCACTTTCTTCAAGTCCAGGGCCACCGGCAGATATGCAACTACATTCTGGATCATGGTTGTCTGCAACGCCATCATTCCGCAGCTTCTGTGGTTCAGGAAAATCAGGCACAGCATCGGCTGGCTGCTGGCCATTTCGATTATTATAAATATCGGGATGTGGTATGAGAGGTATGTGATACTGATATCCTCCCTTGCCCAGGATTTTCTTCCCTCAAGCTGGGTGACCTTTACTCCGACCATTGTCGATATCGGGATCTATGTGGGAACTTTCGGGATATTTTTTACCGGTATGCTCCTTTTCATCAGGGCCATACCAATGATCGCCATTTTTGAGGTGAAGGACCTTGCCGGGGAAAAAAGAGAAGATCATAAACCTGATGAGGATAAAACCGAAAAAACATGAACCAGAAAGGAATTATAGGCATATTCACGACCGACTGGCAGATGTCGGATGCCATTAAAAGGCTCAGGGAGAAAAATATACCGGTGACCGATGCCGTCACTCCCTTTCCTGCGCACGGAATCATGAAGCAGCTGGGAAAGGAGAGCAGGCTTCCCTTTTTTTCGCTTGCGGCGGGGACAGGCACTATCATCCTTGTTTTTGCCTTTCTCTATTATATCGCGGTAATTGATTATCCGATCATATACGGCGGGAAGCCGTTTTTTGCATTTCCTACGTTTGTGATTATTATTTACATGCTCACCATACTGCTGACATTTATCCTGACTGTGCTTGCTTTCCAGGCCCGCACCGGGCTTTTCCCCGGAAAGGAGATCGATGACCCGGTACACCGGGCGGGCGATGAGCGGTACATCGGCGGAATGACCGACGACAGGTTTATGGTTGCCCTCGGGGGCGAGGAAGGCCTGAGCGGCGAGATGCACGAGTCTGCCAGCACGATCCTCAGGGAATCGGGCGCGAAAGAAATTCTTGAAATCAAAAGGTCTTAATATGCGATCTGTTACCGAATTATCTTCATGGCAGCCGGGAACCGCCGGGAAAATACTGATCCTTCTGACAGGGGCGATCCTGTTGCTTGCAGGATGCGACCGGGGGCCGAACCATCCGGGATGGGACTACTTTCCCGATATGTTCTATTCGCCTGCCTACCGGACCTGGTCGGACAACCCGGTTTTTGAAGACAGCGCAACCATGCAGTCGCCCGTGCCCGGCACCGTTCCAAGACATATGGTCCCGTTTCAGTATGAGCGGACTGAAGCAGACAGGGAGAGGGCAGGCAGGGAACTGGAAAATCCCGTGCCGGCCGCCACCGCCAATATTGCCCGCGGGCAAAAGGTATATGATGTTTACTGCATGATCTGTCACGGTGCGAAAGGCGACGGACAGGGGTATTTGTTCACCTCGGGAAAATATCTTGTGCCCCCGTCTTCCCTTATCGCTGAAGACGTGGAAAATCAACCCGACGGCATGATATACCATACAATTTCAGTGGGGTTCGGGATCATGTCCGAATATGCTACATTGATCAGGCCGGAAGACCGTTGGAAATCAATTCTTTATATCAGGCAGGAATTGCAGGGGGACGGAAATTAAATATCATAACGGGCAAATAAAATATACTCATGGAAGATAGTTTCAAAATTCCCGCCAAATCAAAGCTTCTTGGATGGATCCTGGCCGGTGTCGGGGGCATTGCCGTGATAGCCGGATTTATGACAGATCCTTCACGGATGTGGGCGGGTATTCTGCTTAACAATTTCTATTTTCTTTCCCTGGCACTTGGCGCCGTTTTTTTTATATCGCTTCAGTATGTGACCGATTCGCAGTGGTCGGCCATGTTCAGGCAAATACCGGGAGCCATGATGCTGTATGTTCCGGTGGCACTGATAGTGATGATTGCCATGGCCGGCGGAATGGGCTGGATCTATGAATGGGCCCGGCCAGAAATTGCCAGGCAGGATGCCCTGATAGCCCATAAGTCTCCTTACCTGAATATCCCCTTTTTCTACCTGCGGCTGCTGGTTATCTTTGGTGCCTGGCTGGCACTGATTGCTGCGCTCAGAAAATTTTTCCTGCGTGAAGATGCCGAAGGGGGGCTCCACTGGTTCAGAAAGAGCAAGCATTATTCGATGATCTTCATTTTTGTTTTTGGCGTCACCTTCAGCGTGGCTTCGTTTGACTGGATCATGTCGATCGATGCCCACTGGTTCAGCACCATATTCGGCATAAGCGCGATAATGTCGTCATTGTATTACGCCGTTGCCGTTATTATCCTGCTTGTGATCGGCTTGAACCGCCTGGGCTATCTCCGTGCGCTGAACGAGTACCATCTTAATGATTTTGGCCGTTACCTTTTCAGGCTCAGTATGGTGTGGGGTTTCCTGTGGTTTATGCAGTACCTTATTATCTGGTATGCCAATATTCCGGAAACCACTTTTTATTATTACTACAGGATGGGCGAACCGTTTACCGCCCTGTTCTATGCCAACATTATCATTAACTGGGCCATACCGTTTGTGGTGCTTATGTCCGATACCCTGGGGCGGAAAAAAGCGGTGCTTCTGCCAATGTGCTTGCTTCTGCTGGCCGGTTTCTATATAAATCTCTACTTGCAGATCATGCCCGGCAGCATTGGGGAGCTTAATTTCGGGTTTATAGAGATAGGAAGCTTTGCGGGATTCGCCGGTATATTCCTTCTCCTGGTAATGAAGGGACTCTCGGGGGCCTCGCTTATCCCGGTCAATCATCCTTACCTTCAAAAAAGCCTTCACCATCATATCTGAGATATAAGGATGGCCTCCAAGACCGTGTTGCAGGATGCGGCAATATCAATAGAATTCAGGTTTTTGCAAAGCCGGTGAAATCGATGTTCCCCGGAAGGGGGGACCGGTCACTCGTCCCGGGAGGCTACCCTGTAGCCGGCCGATTCGATGGTGGCTTTCAGTGCCTGGCCATCTACAATGGTCCTGTCAAAATGAACGGTGGTTTTACCGGTTTCATGCGAGGCTTCAACCCCGGCAATTCCATCCAGGGCCCCGACCGCTCTTTTTACTGCGTCTTCGCACCCGGTACAGGTCATGCCTTCAACATCGAAGCTTGCCGAATCAAGGTTAGCCGCCGCAATTTCAATTGCAGGCACGGGGGTC
>SKQJ01000284.1 GCA_007119075.1 Bacteroidales bacterium
GGCAGCAGGATAACGGTGGCATATAACAAGATTTACAGAATGAGATTATCTTATATATCAGGAAATTATATTTCAATATCGGCCAAAATTATTTTGATATTTCTGGTCACTTCCTTTTCACATGCCCGGGATGTGCAGTTTTCTGCCTCTGCACCTCCGGTTGTCGCCGTCGGCGAGCAGTTCAGGCTTACTTATACCGTCAATGCAACGGCTTCCAATCTGCGCCTGCCTGATCTGGGCTCTTTCCAGCTTATATCGGGACCTTCCACTTCCACCAGCAGCAGCGTCCAGATAATCAATGGCGAGATGACACAAACCCGGACGATGACTTTCACCTATGTGCTTCGGGCAACTGCGGCTGGCAATTTCACTATAGGGACCGCATCCATTACCTCAGACCAGGTACAGTACAATTCCAATACCGTTCAGATTGAAGTGGTTGCCGACAGCGAGGGGCGCAGCCAGGTCCCCGGCACTCCCGCTCCGGCACCCGGTCAGGTTCCCCGGGATATAACCGGGGAAGATATATTTGTGAGGATACTGGTCGACAGAAACGAAGTCTACCAGGGAGAAGGGATCCTGGCCACCATCAAGCTATATTCCAAGCTCGACCTTACCGGTATCGAAAATGTCAGGCTTCCCGCCTTCAGTGGCTTTTTCCAGCAGGATATAGAGACTCCCCCGCTCAGGAGCCTTGACCGTGAGGTGATCAACGGCGAAATATACGGTACGGGGGTTTTGAAGCAGACACTGTTGTTTCCCCAGAGAAGCGGGGAAATAAGGATCGAACCCTTTGCCATGGATGCTGTTGTCAGGCAGCGGGCAGGAAGAAGGGGGAGCCTGTTTGACGATTTTTTCGGGGGATTTGAAACCAGGAGGGTCCCGGTGGAGAGTCCGCCGCTTACTCTGAACGTCAAGCCTTTTCCCGGCCAGAGGCCGGCCGGGTTTGGAGGCGGAGTGGGCAGCTTCAGCATCAGCACCGATCTGCAGCCAGACGAAGCCGTCACGAATGAAGCCATCACTCTGCGGATGACAATATCCGGAAGAGGAAACCTCCGGCTGCTTCAGAAGCCGGAAATTGATTTCCCCCCCGGCTTTGAAGTCTATGATCCCGGCATCAGCCAGAACATTGCCAACAGCGCCGGCGGGCAGCAAGGCAGCATTACCTGGGAATATCTTGTCATTCCCCGTAATCCGGGCAATTTCAGGATACCCCCGGTACAGTTCAGCTATTTCGATCCTTCCGCAGGCGAATTCAGGACGGCTTCCGGCAATGAGCTCAACCTGATTGTCGAAAGGGGCGAGGAAACCGGCGGACCAGCAATAGCCGGCAATGCAAGGGAGGATATTAGAATACTCGGAAGGGATATCCGGCATATCAAGATTTCCGGCGTGATACTGAAGGAAATTGATCACGATCCTTTCGGGACCTTTACTTTTTACCTCTGGTTTATCGGCCCCCTGATGATTTTCACCGTTTTTATACTGCTTCAGACCAAAAATATCCGCGACAGGGCCGACATAGCCAGGATGAAGAACCGCCGGGCAAGCAAAATGGCCCGCCGCCGTCTGAAATCGGCCGGCCGCTATCTGCAGGAAAACAATTCACCGCAGTTTTTTGATGAGATACTCAAGGCATTATGGGGGTATTTAAGCGACAAGCTGCTGATTCCAGTGTCGGAGCTTAACAGGCAAAAAACCAGGACGGCCCTGGCAGAAAAAAACATCAGCGAAAAGGAGATTGACCGGTTGATCGGGATAATCGATGAAAGCGAATATGCCAGGTATGCACCTGCGGCCTCCGGTGCCGACAAAGACAGAATATACAATGACACCATGGAAGCGATTACCGTGATTGAGCAAAATATAAGAAAATGATGCGCCTGAAAAACTATATTCACGCAATACTTGTTTTATGCTTTCTTTCGGCCATTTCTGCCTATGGCAATGAGCCGGCTACAGGCGAAGACGGCCGGATACTTTTCCGGGCTGCCGAAGCATACGATCCCGCAGATGATTTCATCCTGGCAAACAGGCTGTATTCGGAAAGCAATTACGGCGAGGCTGCGCTGGTTTATGAAAGGATAATTGGTGCCGGGTACCACTCAGCCGGACTGTACTACAACCTTGGCAACGCATATTACCGTTCCAATAACATACCGGCCGCCATACTGAACTATGAAAGGGCTGCGCTGCTCTCTCCCGGTGATGAGGATGTGCGGTTTAACCTTGAGCTGGCCAGATCACGGGTGAGGGACAGGATCGAGGAACTGCCTGCCTTTTTTCTTAACCGGTGGTGGCAGGATGCAAGAAGCATGGCCGGCGCCGGCGCCTGGGCCGTCCTGAGCGTTTCGCTGTTTATCCTTTCTCTTGCCATGGTCTCTGTCTTTCTTTTCTCTTCAAGCATTATTATCAAGAAAACATTCTTCTGGCTTGCCGTTTCGATGTTTTCCCTTGCGGTACTGTGCTTTTCCCTGGGACTTGATCAGAGAAACCATTTAAGGAACCATGGAACCGCCATAGTCTTTTCACCGCTGGTCCCGGTAAAAAGCTCACCCGATATTCGCAGCGCCGATCTGTTCATAATCCATGAAGGCACAAAAGTGCGTGTGGAGGAAAGCATCGGCGACTGGCGGTCGGTGAGGCTCAGCGACGGGAACAAGGGCTGGGTCCACATGGATGATATTGAGATGATCTGACCTCCCCGCCGCCGGCAAAGCTCAGCGACGGGAAGAAATTTCATGGGTTGCTGTTTTTTTATAAAAATTGGATTAGTTTTGTTTCTTAACCTAATCCTGTAGAAGATGAATTCAAAATTCCCCCTTTATTTCAAGCTTTCGGCAATGATGTTCTTCCAGTACATGCTTTTTGCAGTCTGGTGGGTCCCTCTCGCGGCATACCTTGCAGGAATGGGTCTTTCTCGCACACTGACGGCCCTGATCCTCAGTTCTATGGCGATTGGCTGCATGGCTTCGCCCATGATGGGCATGCTGGCCGATCGCTATTTTAAGGGTCAAAGAGTCCTTGCCACCACAAACTTCCTTGTCGGCATCATGCTCCTGTTTGCCGGGATGACCGGAAGTCCGGTATGGCTTTTTATATTCCTCCTTACTGCCATGATATTTTACATGCCTTCCTGGGGGCTTACCAGTTCCATAACAATGAAGCATGTGGATTCCGACATCTTTCCAAGGATCCGTGTATTCGGCTCAATTGGCTTTGTGCTGGCAAGCTTGTTCAGCATAATAACAGTCCGGTTCATAGGCCTGGAATTTGACGGGACCAATCTTCCGTTTTATGCCGCCGCCGGCGTAGCCGTTGTTGCGGCTCTTTTTAACCTTGGTCTGCCCGATACGCCCCCTCTTGCAAAGGGTCAGAAAGCTGCGTTTATCGACATTATGGGGTTCAGGAGCATAAAGCTTATGAAAGACAGGAATTTTTCGGTTTTTATCATTCTGTCCTTTTTTGCCATGATCCCGTTTTCCATGTACTGGTCGTATTTTTCCGAATTTCTGGCCGACAGCGGTTTTCGGTTTATCTCCCTTACCATGAACATGGGGCAGCTGCTGGAAATGTTTATCCTGCTTGCCGTTCCCATTTCAATCAAAAAATACGGCCTGCGCACAACAATGATAATCGGTCTGGCAGCCCTGGTGATCCGATATGCATCATTGATTTTTGCCGGCGGCGAAATCCAGCTGCCCTTTATACTTACAAGCGTTTTCGTTCATGGCATTATATTCGGTTTCTTTTATCTCGGCGGACAGATTTATATTGACCGTAAGGCACCGGCCGCACTCAGGGCTCAGGGGCAGGGTTTCATTTTCTTTGTGACGTTTGGCGTTGGACTGCTGGCAGGAAATTTCATAAGCGGTGAAGTAATAAGGGCTTTCTCAACAGAAACCGCAACGGGACTTCAATACCAGTGGAACTATATCTGGGGCATAACAACCTTGCTCTCGGTCATCCTTGCCCTTGCCTTTGTCTTGTTTTTCAAAAAAGAGGACTACGGCGTAATAGATGTCACGCCCGAATAGGTTGAACTGTGTTTATTTCCCGGCGCCGCATTTTCCTGAAAGGGAGTATTGCCCTGGCCTGCCGGCAAAACTTTTACGATCATAAGCCTATCGCAGAACTCCAGATACAAAAGGTTTAAAAATTTTAAGTTATGGCTGATATAGCTCACTTGCTGAAAAAAATCAACAGCGGCGACAACGCAATCTTTAAATCCCTGTATGGCGACGACACACTGGTCCTGAAGAAACAGGGAGACGCCTACAGCAATCTTCTCAACCGGTTCAGGACCGAATTCGGGCAAAGCGATGCCGAACTGTTCAGTTCTCCCGGCCGCACGGAAATAGGAGGCAACCACACCGACCACAATATGGGACGGGTGCTGGCCGGCTCCGTGAGCCTGGATAACATTGCAGTTGCCGCAAAAAACAATTCCGGTATAATCCGCATAAATTCGGCCGGCTACCCGGCCTTTGAAGTGGATATCAGCGACCTGGAACCCCGTGAAAATGAAAAGTTCAGGTCGGCCGCCCTGGTCAGGGGAATTGTGGCTGAGCTTATCAGGGCCGGATACCGTTGCGAAGGTTTTGATGCCTGCATTGACGGACGCGTGCCCAAGGGTTCCGGACTGAGTTCTTCCGCCTCCTTTGAAGTCCTGACCGGGGCGATTATAAGCCATCTTTTCAATGATGGCAAGCTGGACCCTGCCAAAAATGCCATGATCGGCCAGTACGCCGAGAACAAATACTTCGGCAAGCCCTGCGGTTTGATGGATCAGACTGCCTGTGCGGTCGGGGGACTGATTACCATTGATTTCCAGTACCCCGCCAAACCCCGGGTCAGCAAGGTTGATTTTGATTTCACCAGTTCGGGCTTTTCGCTTGTCATAACCGATACAGGGGGCGACCATGCCGACCTGAATGAGGATTACGCCCTGCTCCCCAGGGAAATGAAATCGGTTGCCTCTGCCCTTGGCGCGAACGTGCTCAGGGAGGTTACGCTGAAGGATATCGTAAAGGCAATACCCGAACTAAGGGATAAGACCGGCGACCGGGCTATCCTGCGGGCCTACCATTTCCAGCAGGACAACAGCAGGGTGGTCAGGCAGGTGGAAGCTCTGAACAACGGAAATTTCGGGGCGTTTTTAAAAATGGTGATCGAATCGGGCTACAGCTCATTTATGTACAATCAAAATATCTATTCTCCCCACAGCACCAGGGAGCAGGGAGTTGCGCTCGGACTTGCCCTGAGCGAGATCATGCTCAGGGACAAGGGAGCCTGGCGTGTTCATGGCGGGGGATTTGCAGGAACCATCCAGGCCTTCGTGCCGGCCGATGCCCTGGATGAATACATATACAAAATGGAAAAGGTCTTTGGCAGCGGCGCATGCCATAAACTGTTTATCCGGAATGAAGGCGCTATAAGGCTTGAATTATAATTGTCACTTCCGGGGAACGGAACGGGCATCTCAAAGCTTCACCCCGGCATCAGGGAGCAGAAACCAGTATTTCGAAATCTTCCATCAGACCGTAATCAAGCAGATCGTATTCGCTTCCGGCAGGCTGCGTTGCAGGGGCATACTTGAAGCTCCAGGGGGTCACAATGCCCCTTCTGGTCACATTGTGATGAGGTCCCAGCAGGTTCTTGAGCGAGCCATAGACGGTGACTTCAATATTGTTTTCACCCGGCTCGACCAGGCCCGAAATATCGGCCCGGTAAGGGGGGGCCTGGACGATGCCGGCCGACCTGTTATTGACAAGTACTTCGGCAACCGATCCGTTCCACTCACCAAGGTTTACCATTACCGTTCCTGGAACTTTGTCAAATGAAACGGTTTTGATATAGGAAACCCGGTCGGAATAAAAAGGGTAGCCTGCTTCTTTCCATGGGCCCGGTCCGGGAGGAGCCTGCGGCACGATTTCCCAGCCCATGCCGGCTTCGGCCAGCGAAAAGAGCCCGGTCAGGTAAACCGGCTGCAGCTCTGCAAGCATGCTCATAGGGCTTACGCTCAGAGATATAGTGTTTATGCCCGGCTTGAGATGTTCGCCTATGTTGTATACGGCAAAATCCCTTTCCACAAACCAGCGGCCCTGCACCGGCTCCATGGCGGTCCCGTTGACCGCCAGACTGAATATGTCAGGCCTTTCGGCCACGGCATTTATCGACAGCAAATCGGTGCCTTCCCTTACGGTGAAATCATAGACGAATTCAAAACCGGTACCCGTTGAAAAAGCATCGGCA
>SKQJ01000023.1 GCA_007119075.1 Bacteroidales bacterium
CTGGTAATTTCACCGTTTACCCGTACCGGCATTTCATTCTCCAGTGTCAGGGGATATATCTTTACGTCGGAATGACTGACGCGGATCCTGTAATCATTGCCCCTGTAGGAAAATTTGAAAGTAAGCTCCCGCCAGTGCCGGGGCAGCCTGGGTTTTACATGAAACATTTCGTCCTGCAGATCCAGCCCGCCATAAGCGGTCATGGCCATCAACACCGTGCCGCCCATCACGCCGGTATGGATCCCCTCGGCAGTTGTGCCTCCCTGGATGTCAATGAAATCGCTTTTCAGCGCTTTGGAAAAAAATTCCCAGCTCAGCTCATCGTTTCCTGCAAGTGCCGCAACATAGCCATGGACGAGCCGGCTAAGCGTGGAACCGTGGGAACAATGCTGAAGGTAATAATCAAAATTCCTTTCAAGATAATCATCGGGAAGCTTGTATCCGAGAGTTTCAACTATGCGGGTAACAGAATCTTTGCCGATATTGTAAAAGCACATCAGGGTGTCGGCCTGCTTTGAAACCTTGTACTCATCGGGTGATTTACCCTCGGCTTTCAGCAGCCTGTCCATCCGGGAAATATTCACATATTTCTTTCTGTAGGCCTCCCAGTCAATTTCCTTCAGATCAAAAAATCCCTCGAACTGGGAAATTATGCCGTCTTCAGAGATCACCAGGTTCATCTTCTCCACTTCGCGGTGCCATTTTTCCAGTTCATTCTCCCCGAGCTTTATCCTTTCAAGAATTTTGTTCCTTCCCTCTTCATCAATGGCCTCAAGTATATCAAATGCACGGTTGAAAAGCCAGACAACCATAATATTGGTATAGGCATTATCCTTCAGGCCTCCCTTGCCGGCACCGGGATATTTTTCATGAAATTCATCCGGGCCCATTACCATGTGTATTTCGTACCTGCCTGTTTCTTTATTATAAATGGTCTTGCTTGCCCAGAACCGGCATATCTCAAGGAACATTTCGGCGCCATATTCCCGGATAAAATCCTTGTCGCCCGAAATATTGTAATAAGTCCACACATTATAAGCCACGGCAATCGAAATATGCCTCTGCAGCGAGCTGTAATCCTCCCCCCATTGCCCTGAAACAGGGTTCAGATGAAGTATCTGTGACTCTTCGGATCCGTCGCTGCCGCTTTGCCACGGGAACATAGCCCCTTCGTACCCTTTTTCGGCTGCGTATTCCCGGGCCGCATCGAGTCTCCTGTAGCGGTACATAAGCACTGAGCGGGCAATTTCGGGAAAATGCATGCAATAAAACGGAAGAATATAAAGCTCATCCCAGAAAATGTGGCCGCGATAGGCTTCTCCGTGCAGGCCCCTTGCGGGTATGCCGAAATCTATCTCCGCGTTGTGGGGTGAAGTGGTTACCATCAGATGGTATATATGCAGGCGCAGAAGCTTTTGGGACAGCCGGTCCCCTTTAAGCTGGATGTCAGCCTTTTCCCATATCGGCTGCCATGCCGACGCACTGTCTTCCATAATCTCTTTGAAAGAGGCAAGCTCCCTGCCCCGCTTCATGACATAGTCGAGCGGATCGGGATTTTTTCCGTCTATGCTGTTGCAGAGACAGACAAGCTTTTCAATTTTCAGGCTGTCCCCCTCCTGCAGGTCGACCGAAAACCTTGTGTCCACCCTGCCCTTTGCCCGCCTGTGACGGTAACGGGGCTTATGCGGCTCGCCGTTAAATTCGATCTTCAGCAGGGCCGATTCCGCAATTTTTATGGCTGATTGACTGGTTTCGGCAGAGATCCATGAGAAGGCCTCCTCCGCTCCCTGATCTGATTGCCTGAGATGATCCTGGTTGAGCTGGCGGTATCTTTTTACATTATCGTTGATGATCTTGGAATTCAGTCCTGACCGGATCGAAATCCGGGCCGAATAATTCAGGGGCTTCACAACATATTCGATTGCGGCAAGGTGCTTGTCGGCCATGCTGGCTACCCTGCGGGATTCAATCAGTGTCTTTCGTTCCTGATCGTCTTCAACGGTTATCTTCCTGTGAAGGACGCCTGTGCGAAAATCAAGCCTGCGTTCAAAACCGATGATCTCGGTCTTGTTGGGATTGAACCACTTGTCATTGTTTATTTTAAAGGTAAGCAGCAGCCAGTTCGGGGCATTTACAAAATCTTCATTTTCCACGACATGGTCCTCTATCCTGGATTCCATCCTGTTGTAAAGACCCGCCATATATGTTCCCGGGTAGTTGACCGGGTTGGCATCGAGCTCCTCAACTGCCCCTCTTGTTCCGAAATAACCGTTTCCGGTTGTCAGCAGGGCTTCCCGTGACCGCTCCTTCACCGGGTCGTACTCGGTATAGGAAATGCTCCAGCTGTCATTGTCGAGTCCCCTGACAAACCAGTCCTCTATCCCTTTTATGCCTCCCAGTTCGGCCAGGTCTTCAAACACGACATCCGCCCCGTTGCCCCTCAGCTCGGCAATGTTGTTTTCCCTTGCCACCCCTATCACGAAGCCGAAATTGCCCTTTCTGCCCGCCTGCACCCCGGAGACGGCATCTTCAACAACAACCGAGCGGTCATACGCAGCTCCGAGATTATCGGCAGCTACCGTAAAAATGTCAGGTTCGGGCTTGCCCTTTAAACCCAGCTCGGCCGATACCTCCCCGTCGACCCGGGTCTCAAAAAAATGCATAAGATCTACTGATTCCAGAACGACTTTGCAGTTTTTGCTCGATGAAGCCACGCCGATGCGGATACCCGCTTCTTTCAGCTCTTTCAGCAGCTCGACGGTCGATTCATAAACCTTTGCGCCTTCTTTTTCGAGAATTTCGCTGAAGGCTTCATTTTTCCTGTTGCCCAGTCCGCAAACCGTTTCCTTTTCGGGAGAATCCGAGGGACTGCCGAAAGGAAGATCTATATTGCGTGATTTCAAAAAGGACTCCACACCATTGTAGCGCGGTTTGCCATCGACGTAAGGAAGATAGTCGCCCGCATGCGTGAACTCCCGGAAAGGTTCGTCATGTTTTTTTTCACGTTCCCTTAGATAATCATCGAACATATCTTTCCATGCCTTGGCATGGGTCAGGGCCGTCTGGGTTATGACTCCGTCAAGATCAAAAATTACTGCATCAAAGCTGTATTTTTGCATAATTATTTTATATTTTAACAGGTTCTAATATCATCCATTAAATTATTCAAAAAACCGGTAAGTTCATAAATACGACCCTAAAATAACGCAATATGGCCAGAAAAAACAATATATAGCGATTTAACAAATTAACATAATATCCACAAGTGAGTTCAATTCCCGGCCTATAAAATCCGGGCACCTGCAACGGCCAGGGTGCAAACACGTTAAATTCAACCTGATGAGCAAACTTATAATTGTTTCCAGCAAGCTTCCTTTCGAAATAACAGACAACGGCAAAGAACCGGAGATAAGTGGCAAAGCCGGCGGCACTTCGGCCAGCCTCAATGCTTTTTACCGTCATCTCAAATGCTGCTGGGTAGGATGGAACGGCAACGAGAACATCCGGTTAAGCGAAAAACAACAGGAGGAAATCGACCTGCAATATGAAAGAAAAAAATGCTACCCGGTTGAGCTGGGCGAACAGGAAGTAAACTACTATTATGGGTTCTGTAACCGTACAGTCTGGCCGCTGTTTCATTATTTTACCCATCTGAGCGAATTGAAACCGGAATTCTGGGAATATTACCAGAAGGTGAACCGCAAGTTTGCCTTCAAGGTGCTTGAGCATGCCGAAAAAGGCGATAAAATATGGGTTCATGATTTTCACCTTATGCTTGTTCCACGGATGATCCGGGAGGCAAATCCCGATCTTTCGATCGGCTTTTTCATGCATATTCCTTTCCCCTCGTTCGAGATATTCCGGATCCTTCCCTGGCGCCGTGAGCTTGTCGAAGGAATTCTCGGTGCCGACCTGATCGGGTTTCACAGCTTTGACTATGAAAGGCACTTTATGAGCTCCGTCAGGCGTCTTTTGGGATACGACAGCGTTCTCAACACCGTAAGGATGGAGGAAAGAGTAGTCAAGGTCGACAACTTTCCCATGGGAATCGACTACGACAGGGTCCAGCAGGAAGCGGTGGACTGCAGATCGAACCCGGAATGCAGGATCTCTGAGGGGTTTTCCAACCTTCTCGGTCCGGCCGGCAGGAAGAACGGACATAAAGTGATATTGTCGATCGACCGGCTCGATTATGCCAAGGGCATACCATCCAGGCTCGAGGCATTTGAAATGTTCCTTAAGACCAATCCACGGTATCTTGAAAAGGTCACCCTGGCGCTGTTTGTTGTTCCCTCGCGGGAAATTGTGACCGAATACAAGAGGCAGCGAAGAAAGATCGAAGAGCTCGTAGGCAGGATAAACGGGGAATACGGTACCGTGAACTGGATGCCCATACTTTACTTTTACCGTCCGGTAACCCGTGAAGAGACGATAGAATTGTATACCCTTTCGGATATAGCGCTTGTAACCCCCCTTCGCGACGGGATGAACCTGATGGCCAAGGAGTATATGGCGGCACGCATTGACGGCACCGGAGTGCTGATACTGAGCGAAATGGCGGGGGCGTCGAAAGAAATGAGCGAAACTTTGCTCGTCAATCCCCACAACAGGGAAGAAATTGCAGGAGCCCTGAAAAAGGCAATTAAAATGCCGGCTGAAGAGCAGAAAAACATAAATAGCATAATCCGCAAAAGGCTCCGGATATATAATGAAGAGAAATGGGCAGATGATATCATCAAAAGCCTGGAAAACGTCAAAAAGCTCCAGGAAACCAATCTCACCAGGAAGGTATCGGACGATGTATCCGAGATTTTCACCACTATCTACAATAAATCAAACAGCAGGATCATTTTTCTCGACTATGACGGAACCCTCACGGGATTTCACAATGATCCCCAGAAGGCCAGTCCGAACGATGAGCTTTATGAAATACTGCGGTCGCTTACCGCCGATAAAAAAAACCATGTTGTAATCATCAGCGGCAGGGACAAGGAGACGCTCGGGAAATGGTTCAGCGATTTTCCAAATATAACATTCATTGCCGAACACGGAGTCTGGGTCAAGGAACAGGGCAAAAGGTGGTCTATGCTTGAGAAAATAGACAGGGCATGGATGGAGAGCATACGGCCAACCATCAGCTTTTACGTAGACAGAACCCCCAGGTCGCTGCTGGAAGAAAAAAATTACTCGCTGGTATGGCATTACCGGCATGCAGACCCTGACCTGGGGGAAATAAGGGCGTGGGAACTTAAGGACGAATTGCGGGAACTCGTTTCGAACCTTAACCTGGAAATCATGGACGGCGACAAGGTGATCGAAGTCAAGAACTCGGGGATAAACAAGGGAAGGGCGGCAGCACAGCAGCTTGCCGGGAAAGACTATGAATTTATCCTGGCCATCGGCGATGACTGGACGGATGAGTATACCTTCGGCGCCATGCCGGAACAGGCGATTACCATCAAGGTAGGCACCAAACCCACAAAGGCAAGATATTACACAGATTCGGTCGAAACGGTACGAGGTTTGCTGAAGGAACTTACAGACACGGCAGACATATCAAAGATACGCCAGGAGCCATAATTTCTGTGGCAGCGAGTTTAAACTTCAATTATGAGCTCATATATCAGGCAATTGATAGGTGGAGGAGAGAGCCAGGTACTTGATTTCAAGTTCGAGATATCAGACTCGAGGAAAATTGCCCGTACCCTCTCGGCATTCGCCAATACCGGCGGGGGCACGCTCCTTGTGGGCGTGAAGGATAACGGCAGGATAGCCGGGGTCAGGTCCGAAGAGGAATTTTATATGCTTGAGGCAGCTGCGCAGCTGTACTGCAAGCCTGAGGTAGATTTCAGTGTCAAGGAATGGCATATCGACGGAAAAACCATACTCGAGGCCAAAATAGCCAAAAGCAACGCGCCACCCCATTATGCGCGCTCCGGCGACGGAAAATGGCTTGCCTATGTCAGGGTGGACGATGAAAATATACTTGCTAACAATATAATGATCAGGGTATGGAAACGACGGGGGCGCCCCACGGGGACACTCATAAGATATTCGGATAAGGAAAAAATACTGTTCGATTATCTTAAGGAACATGAGACCATATCCCTGTCGATGTTTCAGCGCCTCGCAAACACCAATTTCTACAGGGCCGCAACCATTCTGGTCAACCTCATTGTTCTTGATCTTATCTCGGTAACTTTCAGGGACAAGCAGATTGTTTACAGCCTTGGCA
>SKQJ01000139.1 GCA_007119075.1 Bacteroidales bacterium
CTTCCGGAAAACATCGAATATCTTATTGGGAAAGATATTGCCAAGCTTTCCAGGGCATGGCATATGGCCTCGTGCGGGCCCGCAGAATTTGCCGGCCTCCGGAAATCCCGCAAACGGCCGGGTGATTATCCCGATATGGTTGTTTTCGGACTGGATGACGGGAAAATCAATGTCTCACGGGCAATAAGGGAGGGAGAGATTATCTACGGTTATGGAGATAAATGACCTGCGATACCTGTTGACCCGGGCAGCGCGTCTGACACATAAAGGTTTGGTTCCGAAACAGATGAAGTTCACAAATTAAATTTTACAGACATGGTACAACCGGTTAAAGCTTTTTCAGGCGACAGGCTGAGGGTCAGGGTATATGAAAATGAGACGGATATGGGAATGGCTGCTGCAAGCCTTACAGAATCGTATATCCGGCAGGCAATTGAAACAAGGGGACATGCAAACCTTATCCTGGCAACAGGCGCCTCACAGTTTGACTTCCTGGAGGCCCTAAAGCAAAAGACCATCGGGTGGGAAAAGGTTACCGTTTTTCACCTTGATGAGTATATCGGGCTGTCTCCCGACCATCCGGCAAGTTTTCGCCGGTACCTGAAGGAAAGGATACTCGACAGCGTTTCCCCCGGAAGGGTCTTCCTTATTAATGGGGATGCTCCTGACCTGGATAGCGAGATGGCCGCATACAGCAGGCTGCTGAAGGAAAATCCGGTCGACATTGCCTGCATAGGGATAGGCGAGAACGGGCACATTGCCTTCAATGATCCGCCCGTAGCCGATTTCAACGACCCGGTGCTGGTAAAGGCCGTTAAACTGGATCATGAATGCCGCATGCAGCAGCTCGGGGAAGGATGGTTTCCATCACTGGAGGAGGTCCCCAAAATGGCTGTTACCCTGACCATCCCGGCCATAATGAATTCCGGGGCCATCAGCTGCGTTGTGCCCGGAGAGCGCAAGCGAAAGGCGGTGAACAACACGCTGTATGCCGGGATCAGTGAGAAATGCCCCGCAACTATATTGAGGAATCACCCCGATGCAACCCTTTTTCTTGACAGACTGTCTTTTTCGGAAACTTAGCCGAGGCGCTGTCAGCGTAAGCCTTCGGAATGATGCCGTTGCCCCTAAAACGTGAGAGTGAAGGTGGTGCCCACATCGGGTTCGGAGCTGGCGGTGATGGTGCCCCCGTGGAGCCGCATGATCTGGCGGCTGAGACTGAGGCCTATGCCCGAGCCTTTTGCCTTGGTGGTAAAGAAGGGGATGAATATCTTGTCCATAACGTCCTTGAGGATGCCCTGCCCGTTATCCGTTACCTGGATGGTGAGCCTGCCCCTCTTGTTTATGAAAGCCTTGATGCTGATCTCCGGATCCGGACGGTTGCCGAGGGCCTGGATGGCGTTTTTCATCATATTTATGAGCACCTGTTCCAGCAGCTGTTCATCGGCCGAAAATTCGATGTCGGGCGGCACGACGGAAGTTGCCATCCTGATATTGTTCTGCCTTATCTCCTCTTCCATCAGGAGCCTGACATTATTGATCAGCTCACTGACCGGGAAGATCCTGAAGTTGGGCTTGGGGATCCTGGTAAGGTTACGGTAAGTGTTGACAAAATGAAGCAGCCCGGTGCTTCTTTTATTGATTGTCTGAAGGGCCTGTTGTATATCGATTACCGATTCCGTGTCAAGCGTCTGATCCTTCTCACCGGTAACAACGCCTTTGAGCATCATGTCGAGGGTGGATGACAGGGAGGCTATGGGCGTTATCGAATTCATGATTTCATGGGTAAGCACCCTGATAAGCTTTTGCCATGCTTCGGTTTCCTGTTCCTCCAGCACGCTCTGGATATTTTTGATGGTGGAGAGGATGATGACCTTGTTGTGAATTTTAAGCTCGGTGGCAAAGATGGCCAGCTGCAGAAGGTCATCCTGCTCCTGTATCCTTACCAGCTTGTTCTCGCCGGGCTTTATCTCTGTCAGGGTGCTTACCAGTTCACCACTGAGGGTGTCAAGGGAGTGGATGTTGCGCAGGCTGCTGACCTGGAAAAGTTTTTTGGCCGCCTTGTTGACCATTTCCACGGTACCGTCCCTCTGGTAGGCAAGAATGCTGACGTCGATATTCTGCACTATGCTCTGCAGATACTGAAAATGTTCTTCTTTTTCAGACCGTACCTTTTGAAAATCATTGATCACATCATTGAAGGCCCTGTTAAGATCGTCAAAGGATTTCCCCAGGCCCCTGGTCTGGAAGGTAAGGCTGAATTCCGAAAACCTGATTGATTCCAGGAAATTGGTCAGGTCCCGGTTAACCCTGTCGATATACTTGAACAGAAGCATGATCTGGACTATGATCAGCAATCCGATCAGGAACGGGGTAATATTGAAGCTGTATTCCAGGATAGTGTAAATAAAGAGAAAAATACTTGCAGTCAGCAGGAGTATTCTCACAAAGGTGTTTATCCTGAAGTTTCTATAAACCATATTTTTCCATTCTGCGGTAAAGAGAAGTCCGTGTGAGTCCGAGCTCCGAGGCCGCCTGCGATATATTTCCCTGGTTTTGCTTCATTACCTTCATTATCACATTCTTTTCAATCTCATCAAGATTGTAGGTCTGGATCTCCAGCTCGTCCGATTTTCTTGCGGGAGAAGAAAGCACAAAATCCTCTGCCTCGAGTTTGCCGGAGTCGCTCATTATAAGGGCTCTTTCGATAGCATGCTGCAATTCCCTGACATTGCCCGGCCAGTGATAACGGTTGAGCTTGTTAATGGCTTCGTTGCTGATCCTGCTTACATTCTTTTTATATTTTTTATTGTAGATCTTCAGGAAATGATCTGCCAGTATGGGAATGTCTCCTGTTCTCTCCCTTAACGGGGGAAGATGTATCTCAACCGTGTTTATCCTGTAAAGGAGGTCCTGCCTGAAGGTCTCTTCAGCCACCATCTGGTGTATGTTGTTGTTGGTGGCGCATATAAGCCTTATATCGATAGGGATGGATTTGGTGGAACCTACTTTTATTACCTCTTTCTTTTCAATCACGGTAAGCAGTTTGGCCTGCATGGGAAGAGTAAGGTTGCCGATCTCATCAAGAAACAGCGTCCCTCCCGAGGCTATTTCAAATCTCCCGGCCTTGTCCTTTATGGCATCGGTAAATGCCCCTTTGACATGGCCAAAGAGCTCGCTTTCAAATAATGTTTCGCTTATGCTTCCCAGGTCGACGCTTATGAAAACCTCGTCTTTGCGCGGGGAGTTCCTGTACAGAGCCCTTGCAACCAGTTCCTTGCCGGTGCCGTTCTCTCCCAGTATGAGTACGTTGGCATCTGTTTTTGCAACCTTTTTTATTGTATTGAACACTGCCTGCATTTCGGGCGAGGCCCCGACAAAATCCTGGAAGGGCTGATCGAGCACCTTGCTGATTTCCTTCTGTTTCATCCGTAATCCGCTTGCCTCTGTTCTTGAACGTTTCAGCTGGACTGAGGCGGAAACCGTGGCGATCAGCTTTTCATTCTGCCATGGTTTAAGGATAAAGTCTGTTGCCCCTGCTTTAATGGCTTTGACGGCTTTTTCAGCATCGCCGTACGCCGTTATAAATACTACCACCGCCTCCGGATCGATCTCCAGTATCCTCTGAAGCCAATCGAATCCTTCCTGGCCGCTGATCGCATCCTTGGTGAAATTCATGTCCAGCAGGATGACATCAAAATCCTCATTTCTCATCAACCCGGGTATATCTTCCGGGCTGTCGGTAGTCTTTATCAGTTCGACATGCTGTTTTAAAAGTAATTTGAGGGCAAACAGGATATCTTCGTTATCGTCGACTGCCAGTATTTTTCCGGTTTTATTCTCCATTGCCAAACTGATTTAACAAAACAGATAAATGATTTCTGTTCGGGGTTCAACTTCCGGGGAGGTTAAAGATTCTGCCTTTCCCATTTGTTATTGTTGCTTTTCTGATAGCGGGTGAATTTTTGACAAATATACTAACTACTCATCTCTAATTTATTCCGACAGACCAAAAAGTTGTTCGATATCGTACTGTTTATGTCTCGTTTTCGGACACTTCAAAAGACGAAAAAATTATCATTGTTTATGTAAGAGATCGTATAGCAGCATGTTATGTCTTTTGGCATAATTGATGTTTCTATTTTTGGTAATAATTTAAAAAACTTTCACAATGAGCATGGATCGTAAAATAGAGAACAAAGGTAAGAAATGGAGGAGAATAGCATGGATTTCGGCGGCTGCAATAGTCATTGTCCTTGTTTTTGTGCAGATAGTGTTTGGAGATAAAAGTTCAAGACTGAATGTTGAAACAGATAAAATTACAATTGAGCCGGTAAGGCATGATGCGTTCCTTGATTTTATCGCTGTAATCGGGACCGTGGAGCCGATACAGACGATATTTCTTGATGCCACCGAAGGAGGCCGGGTAGAAGAAATATACCGCAGGGAAGGAGGCATGGTCGAGGTAGGGGAACCGCTCGCAAGGCTTTCCAATACCAGCCTATTGCTTGAAATATCGGGTCATGAAACAAATTATGCGCGCACGGTAAATGATATGCGTATGTTCCGGGTACAGCTCGAGCAGCAGAATTTGACCAGCAGGACTCAGCTTCTCGATTTCGATCTGGCGCTGCGCCAGAATGAGCGGAGATACAACAATAATAAGGTGCTGATGGAACAGAATCATATTTCCCGCGAGGAATATGATATTTCAAAAGAGCAGTACGAAATAACCAGTAAAAAGCTTGACCTTTTCAGGGAAACCTACAAGCAGGATTCACTGTACCGTATTTTGCAGCTTGATGCAATGGAGACTTCCCTCAGGAACATGGAGGAAAATATGAAGCTGGTACATCAGCGGCTGGATGCCATGACACTTGCCGCACCGGTTTACGGGGAGCTGGCAACCCTGAACCTGGAAATAGGCCAGATGATAAATCGCGGCGAGCGGCTGGGTCGCATAAATATACTTGATTCATATAAGCTCAGGATTGAAATTGATGAGCATTACATTTCAAGGGTCACCCAGGGGCTTACCGGCAGTTTCGAGTTTGCAGGCGGCAGCTATGATCTTGTCATAACGCGGATTTACCCGGAAGTAAGGGCCGGCCGCTTTGCGGTTGATATGGAATTTGTCAACGGCGTTCCCGAACAGATCCGGATCGGCCAGACATTCCGCATACGTCTGGAACTGGGCGAATCAAGGGACGCCATACTTATACCCCGCGGAGGTTTCTACCAGAGCACCGGAGGACAATGGGTCTATGTGGTTGATCCTTCCGGTTCCTATGCTATCAGGAGAGACATAAGGATAGGACGCCAGAATCCCAGGTTCTATGAAGTTCTTGAAGGCCTTGAGCCGGGTGAAAGGGTGATAGTATCGAGCTACGATAATTTCGGAAATATTGACCGGCTGATATTGCGGTAAAATAAATTTGCCGGCATTGACCGGCGACAATGCGGGGACAAAACCCGGCAAACAAAAACAAATCTGAACAGAAGCAATCAATTAAAACAGGAAATCATGATCAAAACAAATGAACTGGTAAAAGTTTTCCGCACGGATGAAGTGGAAACCACCGCCCTCAACAGGGTAAACCTTGAAATAAGCCACGGTGAGTTTGTCGCCATAATGGGGCCTTCCGGATGCGGCAAGTCAACCCTGCTTAATATTGTCGGGCTCCTGGACAATCCTACTTCCGGTGAGTTCTGGTTCAACGATATCGAAGTTTCCAGATTTTCGGAACGCCAGCGAACCAATCTTCGCAAATCCAATATAGGGTTTGTTTTTCAGAGCTTTAACCTGATTGATGAACTGACAGTTTTTGAAAATGTGGAGCTTCCGCTGCTTTATCTGAATGTTCCTTCTTCGGAGCGCAGGAAAAAGGTCGAGGCGGTGCTTGACAAAATGAAAATAGGGCACAGGGCAAAGCATTTCCCACAGCAGCTATCCGGCGGCCAGCAACAGCGCGTTGCCATAGCAAGGGCGGTGGTTACAAAACCCAAGCTCATTCTTGCCGATGAACCTACCGGCAACCTGGATTCTGCAAATGGCGAAGAGGTCATGAACCTGCTCGGCGAACTGAATTCGGAAGGGACAACAATAGTTATGGTTACTCACTCGCCCTCGGATGCCGATAAGGCCCACAGGATAGTTCAGCTGTTCGACGGCCATGTAGTAACCGAAAACGTTAAAAAACTTTTGTAAC
>SKQJ01000392.1 GCA_007119075.1 Bacteroidales bacterium
CTTCCCCTGCCAGATCGGGATCTCCGGTAGACCGGCTTTCAAGGTAGTTGTCGATATTGAGGTTTTCGGAAAAAAGCCTCCCGGATATACTCATGGTAATATCGTCACCAAGCAGCCAGGGCAGGCCGTTGTCGATTTCGCCCTCGATTAGAAAATGGTCGCTTCCAACATTGAATGAAAGCCCGGGAGTCCTGATCCTTCTGCCAAAATACAGCTCTCCGTTAATAAGGGATGCAACATACCTGCCTTCAAAAACTTCCATTACGCCATCGCCGATCTCAAGATACCCGTCCAGTTCCATGCTGTTCAATTCCCTGATGCCCGGCATGACAAATTTTTCCAGCTGTCCCCGCCCCCTCAATTCGGTCCTGACGGCACCGGCCATTTGCAGTATGTTGGCCGGCTGATAGAAACCTGCGAGCTCCTCAAGCAGAAAGGATGCATTTAAGTCAAAGTTTATCAGAGGCCTTGTCAGATTTGCAATCCCTGCGCTTCCGCTGATGCTGCCGTCTCCGAAAACGCATGAAAAGCTGCTTATATCAATTTTTGATGACCCGGCAGTCTGCCGGTTGCCATTTGTATATGACCCGTTTAGATTTATCTCCCTTAGCCTCACACCGGTATCCTTCCTTTGAACGGCGCCCCTGCTGGTAGCAAAACCGGCGTTGATCGAGGGAGCGAGGGTGCCGGCCAGACTTCCGGTGACGGCCGCATTGAAATCAAACTTTCCGGCAAACCGGTATTTATCAAGCTCGTTTCTGGTCGTGGAGGGCAGCAGGCTTACGAATGAAGCAATATCAAGGTTTTCGCCAGTGAAATCCATATTGATATAGCTATTTTCACTTTTGTACTCACCGGAAGCGAGCAGCTTCATACCCGAAATATCGACAGTTCCCTCTTCAATGCTTATAAGGTTTTCGCTTACGCTCAAAAGCGCTTTAAGCGAAAAATCCTGATCGCCGCTATAATTAAAGTCGCGGTGGGTCAATTCCAGCCTTGATCCCTGGAGCATCCCCGAAAAATGGTTAACAGAGCGGCTGAAATTGCCTTTCATTTCAATGCGCCTCAGATCGGAGTCAAGAAACATCCCCTTTAAATGGTTGCCAAATTTGAACCGGTACCCGGAAAACCGGACGTTTTGCAGATCAAATTGAAAATCATCCGGGGCGGATCCGGAATCAGCAGCCTGCCAGAAATGGTAATTTACCTGACCTTCAGGATTTATTGCAAGGTATAGCACACCGTTCCGGGCATTCAGGCTGGTAACCCGGTACCTCTTATTGAAAATATCCCGCAAATTGAACTGCAGGAAAAGATTCTGCGCGAAGAAGAGAGTGTCGGAATCCAACCGGCCGGCAGCGGTTCGTTGATAATCTTCCGGCACCATTATCACAACATCCCTGAATTCGACCGAAGCGCGGGGGAACTTCCTGAGAACGGAAAACTTCATTTCTTTTACCCTGATCTCGGTATTTACGTGTTTATTTATCTCGCCGATCATCAGCTCCCTGATCTCATCCTGGTAAAATCTGGATATAATCAGACCCGATATAATAATAACGCTTATGGCAATCAGCAGGGGAACCACGTAATACTTGAATATGCGCGACATATGCCTACTATAATTATGAATTAGCCGTTATCAGGGGCAGCAATCTGTTTTTCCAACGGTTTCTTTCAAACGTAAAATTCCAGTCAAAATTTTGGGATAAGCCATAAATTACCGGGAATTATCAGCAATTCGGATAAGCCAGACTATCAAGGGGCAGCGGTCAGGAAATGAAGATCGCCGGCCGGACCGATTTCTTCCGCCGGAAGGCCATATCTGAAAACCCTCATTTTCAAGGAGCCGATCAGCTCGATCTTATCGCCCTCCACCAATAGCATGGAGCCTTCCCTTAAACCTGCAACATAAACATCCCTGTTGATCTCAATGAATTCGTTGATGCGCATTTCCCTGGTTTCCCCGGCATGGCCTGCAGGATTGGCGTCAAGGTAGTGGGGATTGATCTGAAAGGGCACCAGGCTGAAGGCTTCAAAACTCAGCGGATCCACAACCGGCATATCATTGGTTGTGCATATGGTCGGGCAGGCGACATTTGCCCCTGCGCTCCATCCGATATATGGCGTTCCGTTGCGGACCGCCTCCCTGACCGGTTCCGGCAGACCGTTGCGGTTGAGCATCTGCGCCAGCCTGAAAGTATTGCCTCCTCCAACTACTATTGCCTCTGCTTTCCTGACAGCTTCGACAGGGTCCGGGAAATGATGCACCGATACGATATCATGTCCGATCTCATGAAAACGCTGCCTGACCTTTTTTTCATAATCATCGTATGAAACTGTCACGCCGGCATAGGGAATAAACAATGCAGTTACTTTTGCGGGCCCAAGAAAATCCCGGATATTTATTTTGGGATAATCAAGGTATTCTTCTCCGGCATTGGTGGAATTGCTTATCAACAGAAGCCTCATGTCAGAAAATATAAGTCAGTTAACAGATTTTTCAGTAAAATTGGCATCATTGCGCACAACCTCGACAAATCTGTTCTGATATTTAAAGATGTCGATAATCATGATCCTGCCGGACAGAATATCGGGATTTTCGGTGATGATCTTAAAAACCTCATTGGCAAGATAGGATCCTGTAACTCCGGGAAGAATGGAGGGCATCCCAGTGCTTTCCTTTTGTTTCGGATCTTCGTGCTCAATTTTTCCGGGCCATGCACAACGGTATGAAGGTCCGCCCTTGTAATTGAAAACCGAGATCCGGCCTTCCTGACGGCAGACGCAGCCAAATACCATCACTTTGCCGTGTTTCAGGCAGGCATCGTTTATAAGGAAATGGGCCTGCTTTTTGTTGGTGGCGTCAACTATAATATCATAACCGGGAATTATGGCTCCGGTGTTTTCTGCGTTGAGCTCGACATTGAGCATATTGAACTGGATCAGGGGGTTCATTCCCGATAATCTTTTCCTGGTAACAACCGCCTTGAGCTTGCCGATGTCTTCCATGCCGTAAAAAACCTGGTGACTGAGGTTCGGTTCCTCTATTACATCATAATCCAGGAAGCCGATCGTTCCGACTCCCATGGCGGCAAGGTACTGCAAGACCTGGGAGCCTAGCCCGCCGATCCCGACAACAAGCACCCTGGCATTTTTGAGTTTTACCTGGCCGGTCCCTCCTATGCCGGGAAGAAGCATCTGCAGCTTGTATCGTCTTTTCTCTATTTCGGTCAAAGAATTGAATTCCTCCATTTAAATTGGTTTTTGGGATGCGCAAGAATTATATATATCCTTCAGTTATAACAAAATTAAGAGGAATATAGAGAAATACCAAGAAGAATATGAATACAGCTGCGCTGCAAAGAGGATTGCTTCCTGGTATGGAGGCAAACTTCCCGCAGCGCAATCAGTGCTGATAACCGGGGCCGGGCAACCCTAAAAGCCAATAACTGAGAATCCTATTGCAACCGGATATAATTCGGGGCCCTTGTTATCCTGGAAAAGACCCGAAGGATAGTAATTGGCATACAGGTTAAGAGAGCGGTAGCCGGTTCGCAGAGTAAAGCCGTAACGGAAGGGCACCAGATAGAAATCATCGCGGACCCTGTCCCGGTATCTCCTTGAATTGTCGCGGTACACAACCCTGGTGTTCGAGCCGATATTCAGACCGCCGATTACCCCGGCGGAAATATGGGCCCTGTTGCTTCTCTGCGCATGTGATGTCTGGAATTCCAAGAGCAGCGGTACGGTAATATGCCAGGTTCTCAACCTGCTTCTGTCAAGATTAATGCCCAGTTCATCATAATCAACCGGGACTATGACCCCGTCCTGGCGTGTGATACTGACATTATTGGCAAACCTGTAGTTATTGCATTCCAGACCCATGCCGGTGACCAGTCCGATATTGTTTTGCCTCAGGGTCAGACTGTATTGCATAAAATTCAGATTTAGATTCATCGAGCGGGCTGCATGGAGTTCCATGAAATCAGCACCGGGACCGGTAGATACCTCATAATCCCCGGTCACAAAATTGTTGAGCCCTATTTCCAGTCCGCTCCAGTTTCCCCGGAAACGACGTGGCCGGCGATCATGAACTCGAACGCGGTGATCGTCCCTGTCAATATTAACATCTGTGCTGCCGTTTTTTTCTATGATCCTTATGGTGCGGCTGCCAATGGTTATTACCGTGGTGTCGGCTTTCGCCGGCACGACCGTGTCATTATCCTGGTGGCCGGGACTATTCATTTCCAGCATTTCGGCCTTTCGGATCATGTCGTTCTCCTGGGCCGGCGCAGGGGGGACTGAAATTAGCAGTATTAAACTAATACTTAAGATAACAGCGACTGTATTCTTGATTGTCATGACACATTAATTAAAATTAATAAATATAGTTTCCTTCTCGTTTATACCTGTGACGGTCAGCCGCCTTGATTTGTTACAGGCAGGAGGGGAATTTTTCCTCAGATACAGCGGAATGCCGGCGGGCTTAGCCAGAATGGCATGTTTTTTTAAGAAAGAGATCCGGGAAACCGTCCGTCAGGGATTTTCACTCTTCGCTTACAGAGGCCGAACGCTTGAATTCAACAGGACCGGCAGAAAATGAAACTTTGACCCGTTCACCTGAAGGATCCGACTTGCGCTCGTAATACAGATGATTCCCGCCAAGGGAATTCAGCCCTTTCAGCCCTGCCCGGGCCAGCTGGCTAAAGGTCAGCCTCGGGTGGTCCTCAGGTCTCTCAGGTATATTTGCTATTGAGGCAACCAGTCCGGCGACTGCTGAACGGGGTCCGGGGCCATCGGAAGGCTGTCTGTTTATGACGGCTGTAAAATGGTTTGCGCCGTCAAAGACGGGCATTTCCCCATCAGTTCCGCCCATTGCATATGAAGCCACCTTCAGGCTTCTGATACTTGTTCTGTATGCCGGTCGCAAAGGCTGTTCCCGCGATATCTCCATGTATCCTCTTGCTTGTCCTGACTCGACCGATGCTTCAGGTAACGGCTGATATCCAGCAGCAATAGTTTCTGTTATGCGTTCTTCACGGATTTCATGGAGATCGGCCGGCAATTTAGCCTGCATGTCGTTTCCTGACGGAGATGATTGGCGGCCGGTTTCGCGGGGCAGCCCGGCTTCCCTTCCGGAAGGGGCCGCCGGGATTGCTCCGGGGTCATTCATATCAGGGATGAACATCCATACAGAGATCAATACGGCAATGGCAGCTGCAATTGAACCGGACATGTAAATCAGTCTTTTAAGCGGCTGCTTTCCGGACGAGACGGCGAAACTGTGCTTTTTCCTTAATTCGTCCTTCGCAGGAAATACGACAGATTTATCGGGCACAAGGCGCATACGGGCGAATATTGCAGCTTCCCTGGCACAAACGGGATGGCTCTCAAGAAACGCATCAAGTTCACGGAGCCTTCCGGCAGAAAGCTCGCCTTCCAGTCTGGCGATGCAGAATTGCCCGTAATTGCCGCTGGTTATTTTTTGGCCGCAATCCCCGATTTTCATGTCATCCTTCAAGGGAAAACCTGTATCATCGGCCGGAAGGGAAATGATGTCGGATTCAAATTCAATATCGATATCCGGATTTTCTTTTAAAAACCGGAGAAGATCTTCCGTCTGGTCTTCCGAAAGCCTTCCTTCGATCATATCCAGAAGAAAAGCTTCATAATTATCCTTGTGGATCTTCATTTTATCCGTTTTTAAATATATATGCAACTGAATTATTGCATCTTTGCCTGAGTTTTATAAACAGGTATTTCAAATCAACACTTCCATTTTTCCTATATATTTCTTCAGGAACATCCTTGCCCGGTAAATGTATACCTTGACCTGGGTCTCGCTGAGTCCGGTGATCCCGGCAATCTCGTTGTAGGAATACCCCTCGTAATCCCTGAGCATCAGGACGGATCGCTGAATATCAGGCAGTTTTCCGGCTGCTTCATGCAGGATACGGCTCAAATCATTATACTGGACCGAATGAGAGTGCTGATCCTCGCTCACGCTTCCAATGCTGACGCTCCTTTTGTCCTTCCTGAGCATGTCTATCATGGCATGATATGCAACTGTGAACAGCCAGGATTTTATCTTTCCGGGATTTACCGATTCAAGCTGCTGCCAGAGTTTCTCATATGAATCCTGGACAATATCACGTGCCTTCTCCTTGTCCTTTATATTTTTAAGGATAAAGCGATACAACGCATC
>SKQJ01000177.1 GCA_007119075.1 Bacteroidales bacterium
AGCTTTTCTTCGCGAAAAGGATGATTATCTCTATTTTGAAATGGACGGCGGGGAATACCGGTTTGAAAGCAGCACCGGCACCGGGCGATGACCCGGGCGGCGAGGGGGGCGACACCGGGCGATAATCCGGGCCGGTGAGGGGGGCGACAGCGGGCGATAATCCCGGCCGGCGGTTTCTGATCAAATTCCCGCCTGCGGGAGCTGGCACCGGGCGATGACCCGGGCGGCGAGGGGGGCGACACCGGGCGATAATCCGGGCCGGTGAGGGGCGCGGGGATGCCGGGTGTCAATGACTCCGGCTATGAGCCCCGAAGTCCCGAAATCAGCGAAATCGCTTTCTCAAGCTTTTCTTCCATATCTGCATCAGGATCGAGCCAGTGGATCTCAAAGCCGCTGCGCTCCATTTTCCGGAACCAGGTCATCTGCCTTTTGGCAAACTGGTGGATGGCGATGTTCAGCCGCTGTTTCATCTGGTCAAATTCCAGATTGCCTGTCAGGTAAAGGGTGATGAACTTATATTCAAGTCCGTAGAAGATCAGGTCTTCCGGAGAAATGCCTTTATCGAGCAACCGTCTTACCTCATCGATCATGCCTTCGCCCAGCCTGGAATCAAGCCTCCGGGTGATACGTCTGCGGCGCGTTTCGCGATCGGGGGCGATCCCGAATATTATGTAATCAAACCGGGGGACAGAAACCGCCGGCCGTTTGCCGGCAGCGGCAAATGCCTCAATCTCGATCGCCCTTATCAGCCTTTTTCTTGATGAGGTGTCGGAAACATTATGCAGGGTGCGCATGGAGGCAAGCATGCCCGTGAGCTCTTCATCAGTTCTGAATTCCAGCTCTTTCCGCAAGGCCTTGTCATGGGGAACGGCAACCAGCTCATAGGCCTGCAGCACCGACTCGATGTACATTCCCGAACCTCCGCACAAAACAGCCCGCTTGCCCCTTCCTGTTATGTCATCAAAGGCCCTGGCAAAATCCCGCTGGTATTCGAAAACACTGTACTTGTAGCCGGCATCCGCTATATCGATCAGGTGATACGGGATGTCGGTGCCCCCGACACGGTAATCGGCATAATCCTTGCCCGTTCCGATATCCATTTTGCGGTAAACCTGCCTTGAGTCGGCGCTGATGATTTCCGCGCCAAGGGCAAGGGCCAGCCGGGCCGCAAAAGCCGTTTTCCCCGATGCAGTGGGGCCGAGGACGGTTACAAGGAGCGGAACGGAGCTATTCATTTGCCTGTATCTTTTATTCTTGTAGCCCGGGGTGACCGGGTGCTGTGATTATACCAAATTTTTCAGGGTAATGTCAAAAAAAACGAATAATTTTGAAGTTTGAACCCCCGTATGCAAAAATACACTGAAATATACAGATAACCGATGATCAGGAAATTTCATAATCTAATTATACTTGCCGGCCTGCTGTTCATGCTTGCAGCGTGTTCTGAAAGAGCGGAAGATAGCCGGCCCGTGGTATCGGTCAGCATTCTGCCCCAGCAATACATGGTACAGAGGATAGCCGGCGATAATTTCAGGGTGAACGTTCTTGTCCCCCCCGGAGCGGGCCCGGAAACATATGAGCCCACACCCGGACAGATGAGGGACGTGGCAAACTCACTGCTCTATTTCAGTGTAGGCTACATTGACTTCGAAAGGACTATCTTTCACAATATGATGAGAGGGAATGACGGTCCGCTAATGGTGGACACTTCCGAAGGAATGGATATGATAGCCTCCGAGATAGTCGATCACGGCGACCATGTGCATCTGTACGGCGTAGATCCCCATATCTGGCTTTCGGTTCCGGGTGCAAGGATCCAGGCCGGCAACATGACAAGGGCCCTGATCGGCATTGATCCGGAAAACAGCGATTTTTACCTTGATAATTATGAAGAATTCGCCGGCGAGCTTGACAGCCTCCATGAATCGCTTACCGAAATGTTTTCCGGCTCAAAACGCAAAACATTTCTTGTTTTTCACCCCGCCCTGGGATATTTTGCGCGCGATTACGGACTGGAACAGGTCTCGGTGGAGCAGGACGGCAAAAGTCCTACCGCCGCCAACATGAGAAAAATTGTCGACCTGGCCAGGCAGGAAGGGATCAGCGATATTTTTATCCAGATGGAGTTTGAGCGCGAAAATGCAAAGGCAGTTGCCCGTGAGCTGGGCGGCAATGTCATTGAAATCAATCCCTTGTCGGCCGACTGGCTCGGGGCTATTGAAGACCTTGCAAACAAGCTGCACGAGGTGCTGAACAAATGATCTTGAGGGCATTGGGATGGGCAAAATTCTTGAAATAGAAAATGTATCGGCCGGGTATGGCGAAGAAATTGTTCTTAAGGATGTCAACCTGGTTATTAACGACAATGACTTTATCGGCATTATCGGACCAAACGGCGGAGGCAAAACCACTCTTCTCAGGTTAATAATCGGGCTGATCCGGCCCTACAGGGGCTCGGTAAAGTTCTTCGACGACAGCAGGGAGAGGTCGGGCGGTTCCATTGGATACCTGCCCCAGATAAGCCATACCGACCCGCGGTTCCCCATTTCCGTGATTGACGTGGTGCTTTCCGGACTGATGAGCAAGGAGGGGCTTTTCAGCCGCTACCCGGCCCGTCTGAAAAGACGTGCCGAAGAGCTTCTGAACCGGCTCGGCATAGAAGATCTGAAGAAGAAAAACATTGGGGAGCTTTCAGGCGGCCAGCTTCAGCGGGTTTACCTCTGCAGGGCGATTATTTCCTCTCCGCGCCTTCTTATGCTCGATGAGCCCAGCACTTTTGTCGATACGATGTTCGAAACCGACTTTTACGGCATCCTCAAACAGCTTAACAGGGACATGGCAATTATAGTTGTTTCCCATGATGTCGGCACCATAAGCTGGTACGTCAAGACGATTGCCTGCGTGAACAGGAACCTCCATTATCACCCGTCAAATGTTATTACCCAGGAGCAGCTTGCGGCCTATAATTGCCCCATCCAGATCATCACCCACGGCGATATCCCGCATACCGTCCTGGAAATGCACAAGCACCCGAAATGACAGAAACATTCGTTGAACTTCTGGGCTACCGGTTTTTCTCAAACGCACTGCTCGCCTCTTTTTTTGCAAGCATAAACTGTGGGATCATAGGAACCTATATCGTTTCAAGGCGCCTGGTTTTTATCAGCGGCGGAATAACCCATACATCTTTCGGGGGGATTGGCATCGGCTATTTTTTCGGGCTCAACCCAATTATGTCGGCAACGATTTTCGCTGTTCTATCAGCCCTGGGCATCGAATTCCTGGCCAAAAAGGCTGAGATTCGCGAAGATTCGCTGATAGGCATTTTCTGGTCGTTCGGCATGGCCCTGGGAATCATTTTCATATATCTTGCCCCGGGATACGCGCCTAACCTGATGGGCTATCTTTTTGGGAGCCTCCTTACGGTGACATCGCTGGACCTTTACATGATGGCGGGCCTCACCTTAATCGTAACCGGCTTCTTCTACCTGTTTTACAAGATAATCCTCTTTATTTCATTCGATCAGGAATATGCCAGGACCCATAAGGCACCGGTGCAGCTTATCAATTATGTACTCATCGGACTGGTGGCCGCAACAATCGTTTTGACAATAAAAGTGGCTGGCATTATCCTGGTGATATCGCTTCTGACTATTCCGCAGACTATCGCCAACCTGTTTACCAAGGATTTCAGGAATATCATATTTTTATCCATCCCTTTTGCATTCCTTGGGGCATTTGCCGGGCTCCTGCTGTCGTATGCCCTTAATATCCCTTCGGGAGCCTCGATTATTATGGCCCTTGTTTTAACTTTTATTGCTGCAAAATTGTTGAGTATTGTTATAAACCATATTAAGGTCAGGAAAGCCGTGTCCGGGAATAAAGAAAACAAGTGACTTTTGTTTTACAGCGGGACGCTATGGTCCATTACCTGATTCACAAAACATGGAAATTCTATTCACTAAACCAATAAAGCTGCAACTATGCAATATGACCTGATAGTTATTGGAAGCGGACCCGGAGGCTATGTAGCCGCCATAAGGGCCAGCCAGTTAAAAATGAAAACGGCGATAGTCGAAAAAGCCGAGCTCGGCGGCGTCTGCCTGAACTGGGGCTGCATACCCACCAAATCGCTGTTGAAAAGCGCACAGGTTTTCAATTATATAAAGAGCTCCGGAGATTACGGCGTTTCAATCGAAGGGGACATAAAACCGGACCTGGGCAGGATGATACAGAGAAGCAGGGAATCTGCGGCAACAATGAGCAAGGGGGTTCAGTTCCTGATGAAAAAGAACGGCATAGAGCATATTGCAGGATCCGGCAAGCTTGCAGGGAAAAACAAGGTTGAGGTTACCTCCGGCGACAACTCCAAAACCACCCTGGAAGCCAAACACATAATAATCGCCACCGGAGCACGGTCGCGCGAGCTGCCCGGACTCCCTCATGACGGCAGCAAAATTATCGGATACAGGAAAGCAATGACACTCGATAAGCTTCCCGAATCGATGATCGTAGTGGGATCGGGAGCCATCGGAAGCGAATTTGCCTGGTTTTATGCTTCGCTTGGCACCAGGGTTACCCTGGTTGAATACCTGCCCTCGGTTGTTCCCGGCGAGGACAAGGATGTTTCGGCTCAGCTCGGCCGCTCGTTCAAAAAAATGGGGATCTCCGTAATGACCGGCACATCTGTCGAGAAAGCGGAAATTTCAGGCAATAAATGCATTGCCTCCGTAAAGTCAAAAAAAGGGGAAGAAACCATTGAGGCGGATATAATCCTTTCGGCTGCAGGGATCACGCCCAATACCGAAAACCTCGGACTCGAAGAGTCAGGAGTGGAAATGACCAACGGAAAAATCAAGACAGACCAGTTTTACCGGACAAATTCCGAAGGCATTTATGCCATTGGGGATGTAGTAGACGGACCGGCTCTTGCCCATGTCGCTTCCGCGGAAGGGATCCTGTGCGTTGAAAAAATAGCCGGGCTGAATCCCGAACCGCTGAATTATAAAAATATACCGGCCTGCACCTATACCGGTCCGGAAGTCGCATCGGTCGGGATCACCGAACAGGAAGCCAATGAGCAGGGACTGGATGTCAGGATAGGGAAATTCCCCTTCACTGCCTCCGGAAAAGCCAGTGCGGCAGGCGAAAGGGAAGGATTTGTAAAACTCATTTTTGATTCAAAATACGGCGAGCTGCTCGGAGCTCATATGATCGGCGCGAACGTTACAGAAATGATAGCGGAAATAGTGGTTGCAAAAAACCTGGAGACCACTGCCCATGAAATAATTAAATCGGTTCACCCCCATCCCACCATGTCGGAGGCAATCATGGAAGCTGCTGCCGCGGCATACGGGGAAGTCATTCACATTTAGCAACTCCGGGCAAAAGATCCTGGACTGGCATTGAGGCCGGCCAAGCGGGCCCGCGAAGGCCCGGGAATAGTTTCCGGCGAAAGCCTGCAAATGTTTCGGCACAAAGCCCGTCAGAGGCAACGAAACCCGGCGGGGGGCTGCAAAGCTTTCCGGGCCCGCCGGGCAGACCTGGTTTGCAGCTATCGTATTTCGATGGTAAAGATTCCGGTACCTACTTCTCCAGCGCTGGTCACTCCTTCCACCACTATCTTCATTTTCCCCGAAAGGGCGGAAGCAGGAAGAAAGACAGTGTCTTCATCGCTTCCGGGAACTAACCCGGGTTGCCAGTGGATTGTCCTTCCGGCCGGTTCGTCAGACTCGTAAATCGCCGCGGGAGTGACTATATCGGAATAAAATTCGCGGGGCGAATGGTAGCCGGTCATCAGATATTCCCGGCTGTCCCGGAACCCCTGATCGCCGGCTGCCCTCTGGTATGCGATTATCACCCCGGATGCTCCGCGCACACCGAACATGGATGCACTGGTGCCCCTGAATATCTCTATGCGTTCAATTTCCCGCGGATTCATGCCCAGGACAACATCACGCCCTGTCTGGACTCCATTGAGCATGAACATGGGCTCGCTGCTCAGGTTAAGGCTGGTGGGCCCCCTGAACATCAATGTATTTCCTTGCACCTGCAATCCCTGGGCCCTCTCCACAAGCACGTCCAAAACCGAGCGGTGGGTGACTTTATCCCTGTCGATGTAGATGGTCTGATCGGGCACTCCGTATTGCCTGGGGGCCGGCCCGTGCTCGGAGGCCACGGCATAGGGCGATCGTCC
>SKQJ01000340.1 GCA_007119075.1 Bacteroidales bacterium
ATTTTGAGTGATGCAATTCTTGGCCGATTTCACTACTTTTAGCAAATTTTGCACACTGTATGCCCTTTTACTGCGTTCATTAGTATCAATTATCGTAAACGGATTCGATTAAATCGTCAGCATAACAAGTTAATGAAGTGTTTCTCAAACTCCCTGCCGCGCCTGAAGCCACTGTTCCTGATGGCATTGATCGTAATCGCTGCCGGACCGGGGCTTATCGGACAGCAGCCGGCCGATCCTGGTATCCACGCCTGGCAGCTGAGGGATTTTCATACCGAGAAGACAGAAGTCGAAATAGACACCATGGTCACTTCATTTCAGCTGCATAATCCTGTCTTCCGCCGCTATATATCTCCCTCACATCTTGGTAACGCGGGTCTGGCTGCGATGTCCAATTTTTTCCCCGAAAGGGGGCTCTACTCCGATTTCTTTTTTATTGACCATTTCAGGGCCTATCTCGGACAGCCTGCCCAAACAAAATATTACAACACGAGGCGGCCTTTTTCACTGGTTGATTTTTCAACCGGAGGGCCGAGGGGGCAAAATGAGAAGATCCTTAATGTCCTTCATACCCAGAATGTCAATCCCGACTTTAATGTGGGTTTCAGGTATTTCAATATCAACTCTGAGGGACAGTATCTGAACCAGGGAGCCGTTACCAATGCCATATCATTGTTTTCCAGCTATGACCTGGGCAGCTACCAGTTCCATGCCAGCCTGAACCTGAATTCAGTGAGAGTTTTTGAGAGCGGGGGCCTTACAGACGACGCCAGTCTTTACAACAGGGATTTTGAAACCCGGGATCATGCCGTGCGACTGATGAATGCAAGGAACGGCATGAGCAATAACAGTTTTTTTGTTTCACAATCCTTCCGGCCTTTCATGTATTCCCGTAACGACACCCTTCCTTCGGCCGACACTTCCTGGCTGCAGCGTTTTGAGATCTATCATGTCGTGCATTATGACCGGTACCGGAGGACTTACGACGACTCCAATCCCGTGTCGGGTTTTTATCCCGACGTATTCATAAATAACAGCAGGACATTTGATTCCTTGTCTTACCGGAGCCTTACCAATAAGCTGATGCTCGAGCTTCCCGAATTTTCCAGGGGACTTGTGAATTTCGGGGCCAAGGTAGGGATCATGAACGAACTTATCAGGGGCAGTCACAATATATACCCTGATACCGTCTTTCACTTCAGCGACAATGAGATGGCGCCTGCATACTATTTCCTCGAGGAACCTTCGGAATTTACTATCACCGACAGAAGGCATTACAGTCGCGGCAGCAATGCATTAATAGCCTCTGCACGCGGAGGCATTGGCGATGTGTTTGGTATCTGGGGCCAGGGAAGCTACTTTTTTCATGGATTCAAATCAGGCGAATATGACCTGCAGGCGGGAATAACCTTTGATCTTTTCGATGGGAAAAACCAGTCTGTTATCGAGGGCTCCGTTAAACAGAAGGAAACAACTCCTTCTCTTTTCTTCAGGTCATTTTATTCAAACCATTTTGCCTGGAACAATAATTTCAGGCGCATCGGGGAAAGCGGCCTGAGGGGGAGCATCGGCATGCCTGAAAGGAATTTTATGGCATCGGTTGATTTTAACCTCATAAACAACTATATTTATTTTGATCATAATGCCAATGCCGCTCAGCACAATGACATCATCCCGGTGATGAGTATCAGCGCTCAAAAGGATTTCCGGTTGTGGCGCTTTAATTTCCGAAATATTGTGAACTACCAGGTTTCGGGCAACCAGAACATACTCCCTCTCCCGGATATAAGCCTGTATCAGTCCACATGGTTCGAACAGAACCTGATTTCCGGCATGATGACCCTGCAGATAGGTTTTGACGCCCGGTATTCAACGGCTTATTATGGTTATGCATATCAGCCGGCGACCTCTCAGTTCTATCTGCAGAATGAGAGAAAACTCGGCAACTATCCTTATCTTGATGCCTTCATTAATGTAAAGCATAAAAGGGCAAGGCTGTTCTTTAAGACCGAGCATTTCAACGCCGGGTGGCTTGCGCCCGAATACTTTACCGTACTCCACTATCCCGGGAACCACCGTGTCTACAAATTCGGGTTATCCTGGTCTTTCTATAATTGATGCTCCGGAAGGGTGATCGCTCCCGCAGACCTCAGGCTAAATTTTATGAACCTTCGTCTCCCGGGCACCGCAATGTCTTTTAAGCTGCAATTCTGATTTTGAATATGAGAGGGTTAGCGCTCCTGTTGTCAGTATTGTTGCCAAAAAAGGGTAATTTGGATAACTTCTTGCGCCGTTTTTCGTATAAATGACAGGCCCGGCAGCCAGTTTATATGTAGCCCGGCGGAGACCATACTCCTTACGACGGACGGGAGACTGGTTTTTGTGCTTTTTTTTTTGTATATTCGTAATGAACCAACTAATATGAATTTATGCAGGGAAGAAAAATATCATATGTTTCTTCTTTTTTTTATCTCGTCTTTGCGCTGAGTCTTTCCTGCAGTGATACCCAAAATCCCGGAAACATACGTACCCTGAGGGCTTCCCGGGAGGCAAGCCCGGGTCTGGAGGAAAAAGTCATATCACACTACAATGAGAGGGGAACATTAACGGCCGTTACCGATTACAATTCCACCAATTATTTTATTTACCGGGGAGAGCCAATGGGATATCAGTTCGAGCTGCTGAACCTGCTTGCCGAACATCTCGATCTTAACCTTAATATAATCGTAAACAACGATCTTGAAGAAAGTTTTGATTGTCTTGTAAACGGCCAGTGCGACCTTCTTGCAAAAAATGTTACCATTACCCGCGAGAGAAGCCGCTTGATGGATTTTACCCTCCCTCATAACCAGACCCGCCAGGTTCTCATCCAGCGCAAGCCGGAAAAATGGCAGTATATGACGGAAAGCGAAAGGGAGGGTCATATGATCCGCACCTTACTTGATCTGGGCGGAAAAACCGTGCATGTGCAGAGAAATTCAGCTTATGCCTCCCGTCTCAGAAACCTGGTAGATGAAATTGGCGACACTATTATCATTGTGGAAGTCGGAGATGTTCCCGAACAGCTTATAACCATGGTTGCCGAAGGAGAAATCGACTACACCGTAAGCGATGAGAATATAGCAATGGTTAACCGGACCTATCATGACAATATTGACATAGAAACGGCCATCAGCTTTTCCCAGAACCTGGCCTGGGCAGTCAAGAAAGGAGATAATCATCTTCGTGATTCGATCAACAGGTGGCTTGGAAATTTTAAAAATACCATTGAGTATCGTCTTTTATACGCCAAATATTTCAGGAACCAACGGTCTGCCTGGATGGTCCAGAGTGATTTTTACGTTCTTGCCAGCGGAAGGATATCGCCCTACGATGAACTGATGAAAAAATACAGCGAAGAGATCGGCTGGGACTGGCGGCTGCTGGCCTCGATGGTTTACCAGGAATCAAATTTCCGTCACGACGTTGAAAGCTGGGCCGGCGCGCAGGGCTTAATGCAGCTGATGCCAGGCACGGCAAACCGCTTTGGCGTAATCGATATAAACAATCCGGAAGAAAACATAAGGGCCGGGGTCAGGTACATAGCCTGGCTGGATGACATCCTCAGCGACCGGATCCCGGCCAGGGAGGAGAGAATAAAATTCATCCTTGCCTCCTATAATGTGGGACTCGGCCATGTGCTCGATGCCAGGGCACTGGCAAGGAAATATGAAAGGGATCCGGACCGCTGGACGGGCAGTGTTGATTATTTCATCCTCAATAAATCAAATCCCGACTACTTTCTTGATCCTGTCGTAAGGCACGGTTACGCCCGGGGCCAGGAGCCATATAATTATGTCGGTGAAATTCTTGAAAGGTACGAGCATTATAAAAATATAATAGCTGAATGATTTCCGGGAGGCAGCAAGAGCAACTGCAGATGCATCAGCAGTGCCCGGACATTTCCGGGTCTGTCATAATTTCAATGAATTCTGATAATATCATGGCAGTTGCGCCCCATATATATTCATTCCTGAGCAGATAGCCGGGGGCCCTGACGATCTGTCCCCTGACCTGCAGGGTTTTAATGATTCTTTCCTTGTTTCCCTTTAGCAGTTGCTTAACCGGTACTATAATAAGGTACTCCACTTCACCGGAATTTATATTGAAATCAGGTTCCTTTTCTGTAAATCCTATTACCGGCTGCACCTCGATGTTGCTTACGGGGATATAAAGGGGCGTGAGACTCCCAAGAACCCGGATATTGTCAGCGTCTATCCCGATCTCTTCACCAGCTTCACGCAATGCAGTGGTTATAAGTGACTCTCCATTTTCACTCTTTCCGCCGGGTAAGCTTATCTGGCCGCCGTGCGGACCAGGGGATTCAGTTCTTTTAATGAGAACCGTCGAAAATTCTCCCTTATGCGGGAAAAGCAGGATCAGAACGCCCGCCCTGCCGGGCACCCCGGCCAATTTCGGGGGAAGGTTCCCCGCAGGAGCCATAATTACATGTGCCTTTCCACCGGGAAGCTTATTCCTGAGCCTGTTGCCAAGTTTGTTTATCAGATTTCCGGTCATAGTTTGCCATTTGAAAGTTTAACCGCCGGTGAATATAATATTCAGGTCATCCTATGAACCCTTGATAAGCCTTCGGCCAGCCTTTCGGCAGACAAAATTACATAATTTGTCCGGATGAAGCTCCATGTGTGCGGGTCACACGAATCGACCACCGGGAAGCAGTTCGCAACCAGTGCCCTGTGCGGGTAACATCGTATTATATTCAAAACAATCCGTCGGTATCGTCAAATCCGTCGCGGGATTCACCGCTCTGTCTTTCCTGGAAACCGCGGAACCGGTAGGTAAACGAAAGGGTCAGAATGCGCGACTCACGATTGAAATGGCGATGCTGGTAAAATTCAGGGCTCATGGTTTCAAGCGCGAACATTCGGGAATTGAATATATCACTGAAATTCAGGCTGATGGTGCCTTGCTGATCGAGTACGTTGCGGCGCAGACCGATATTCAGCGCAAACACCGGGTCGATCCGGCCCTGCGGAATTATCCTGGGGCCATGGTAATTGCCCATAAGCTGCACGTTGAACAAGCCGGGGATCCGGAGATTGCCCAGCATGCTCAGTGTCCAGCTGTAATTTGAATTGCTGAACGATTCACCATTATTCTCACCCGATATCATGGCATGGTAGAAATTACCCGTGAGGGTGGAATTAAAATTATTTGAAAGGTCAAAATAATTGACAAGCTCAAAGCCGGTGGAATAATTGTTATGGGCGTTGGTCCACGTAACCATGGAAGCCCTGTTTTCGTGAAGAACAAATACCCTTGTAAGTGCATTCCTTGTCGTCCTGTGGAACAGGCTGCTGGTGATCATATAATTATTCCAGCTTCTTATATGGCTTAGTTCATAATTATCGGTAATAGAAGGATCCAGATCGGGATTTCCTATCCTGAGATTCATCAGGTCCTGGGCATTTATAAGAGGCATAAGGCTTCCTGTACCGGGCCTTCTTATGCGCCTGCTGTAGCTTGCCTGGATATCATGGTTTTCCCCTAATTCATAATTCAGAAAGAGACTGGGGAACATTGAAAAATAATTTTTCCCCGGTGTATCGTCGTTGCCGGGATGAAATGAATTTGTAAAGGTCTGTTCCGCCCTGAGGCCGGCCTGGTAACCAAGCCTGTTCCACCGGTTGCTGAATATAAGGTAGCCGGCGTATATCTGCTGGTTATATTCAAATTTGTCGGTAATCAGGTCGTTTAGCACGTACTGGTTGTTATTGAAATCAAACTCACGGAAAACCTGTTCCCTGTTGTCGTTTCTTATTGTGCTCCTCAGGCCGGCTTCTATTTCTGCGGCTTCCCCAAGGGGCATTTCATAATCGAGCTGGAACAGAAACAGCCTGTTGTCGAGCGGTCTCTCATAAATCTGGTCTGATCGTCTTGCGTCAATCTCATTGAGCGAGGGATCAAAGAAACGCTGGTCAAAATATTCCACCCTGTCCTGGTCGCCAAAGGCGTATGACATCTGCATCATGAGACTGCTGCCGTTGTCGTTTCCGTTTCTGAAATAATTTATTCCGAATTCGTAATCCGACCTGTACTGATCTTCCGACAGGTCCCTCACAATCATGCTGTCGATTGATCCGGTTGAGTTTAAGTTATTTAACTCATATCTCCTGTTCCGGTCGCGCGATC
>SKQJ01000182.1 GCA_007119075.1 Bacteroidales bacterium
ATAACGGCCGTATTTATCGACAATATCAAAGCGGCCCTGTTTGATGTTTAAAATTGCAGAAAGTTTTGGCTGCACTCCCTGGATTGACATTTTCGAAGCCCTGATAAAGGCTTCAGTTCTCGTTAATTTGTCTGAATTAATGCCATTTGGCAATTCAAATTACTGCCCTGGCAGTATTTAATCCGTTTAAATCAGGCGCATGGAACCTGCATGGTTTCTTCATGCTATTTTGTCTACCAAAGGCTTATGCGGGTTTCATCCGTCAATCACACAAGCCTGATTCAATATGTCAAGGCCTACCGGCACTTGAAAAGGCATATGACTGGTTTGCGGAACTGTAAACTCTTCCACTTCAGGAAGCAAATCTTTGCCACTTCAGGAAGCAAATCTTTGCCACTTCAGGAAGCAAAACTTTGCCAATTCGGGAAGTAAATCAACAACAACCAAGATTCCCGTACAAATAACTGTGACAGTGGCAATCCCGGTTTGGAGGGCACCCTTTCGGGGAATAATCAGTATTCCGGTTTGGCGATCTGAAAGAATCAAAAGACCGGAAGTTAACTGAATACATCCTGATCGGAACACTGTTAAGCTTTGGTACGGCTATCTTCACAGGGTTGTTCTACCTGAAGCTGGTAGCGGAAATCACTTAAACATTACCATCCTGGTATGAATATATTGCCAATTCGGATAATAATAATTTTAAAATTGTATTTTTAGCCATTATCTAACTTAAAAATTCGGCTTCGATGACAAAGATTACCAGAAAAGAATTTATCCGAACCACTATTGCAGGTGCCATTGGATTATCAGTCTTCCCCTTATTGAAATCTTGTAAAGCGAGTGTTAACGATACTATACGGCTGGGTATTATTGGATTGGGACGACAGTCGGGATATCTCATAGAAGGTTTCCAGAGGATACCAGGCGTAAAAATTGTTGCTGGTTCCGACGTATATGGAATAAAACGCAAACGCTTCGAAAATAGAATTCGCCGCATTCACGAAAACAATGGGCTAACCGTTGAAGCAAAAACCTATGCGAATTATCAGGATTTACTTGGGCGCAGTGACATCGACGCGGTCATTATCGCAACCCCTGACCATTGGCATGCTATACAGACACTTGATGCTTGCAGAGCCGGCATGGATATTTACCTTGAAAAACCATTGACCTTCACCATTCAGGAAGGCATCAGGCTTTGTGAAGAAGTAAGGAAAAGAGATCTGGTATTGTCGGTTGGCAGTCAACAACGTTCGGACATGAATTTCCAGCATGCAAGAAAAATGGTGCAAGCAGGAAATCTTGGTAGTTTAACCCGCATCAATGCTTATGTAGGAGCTCCCCCAAGACCTTATGATTTGCCTGAAGAGCAAGTACCTGCTGACCTTGACTGGGACAAGTGGCTGGGTCCCAACCCATACATCCATTACAATTCCCGATTAAATCCCCCCATTAGTCTCGACCCTGTTGAAAACGAAACTTTCTGGGCAGAGTGGCGCTATTATCAAGGTATTGGAGGCGGTTTCCTATGCGATTGGGGTGCACACAATTTTGACCAGGCTCAATGGGCTCTTGGTATGGATAATAGTGGACCGGTCAAAGTAATTCCGGCAGGCTATGAAGGGCAGGACTATATTTCGTTTGTTTATGAAAACGGGGTTGTTGTTGCCAATGAAAATTTCGGTAGTGGTTTTGGTGTGCGGTATCAAAGTCAGGATGCCTGGATTGAAGTAAGAAGGGGTGAATATAAAGCTTCTGATCCATCGTTGATACCTCCGGAAAGCAACATTGACGAGTCTGTAGAATATGAAACAGGAACTCCCCACCTTGTAGACTTCATCGAATGTTTGAAAACGCGCAAAGATCCAATTGCTCCGGTTGAAGCAGGACACCGTTCCGGCTCATTGGGTATTTTGGGTAACATAGCAACTCAACTTGGCCGCCCGCTTGACTGGAATCCAATAAAACAGGATTTTGTCAGCGATTCAGAAGCCAGAAAATATCTTCACAGAGAATACCGGGAAGGATATAAATTATAATTTTCTGTCTTAACGTGAAACCTGCCTTCCCGGTCTCCATATGCTTTTTACTATCTTCACCATTGTTGAGCAACACCGCCATACCCTGGGGATGTTCCTTGTCGCCGGTCCGGGTCCAGCCCACGCAGTCAGGGTGGTCAAAATAGTCATACTGTTCGCCCCATGCATGATCCCTCCGGACCTCTAAAAAATTATCGATCATCCACTTATGACTGTGCAAATTGATTTCATGTTCATTTCCATCATTTCCCACGTCCTTGTAAGATGCACCGTAATAATCGGCTGCAAAAACACAGGGATAGCCATCGCGGCGCGGCAAAATCAGAGCGTACGCCAATGGCTTGAACCAGGGTTCAACGACCGATTCAAGTGATTGCAGTGGTTGTGAATCTTTGAATTCTTCCTGCCGGTCAGCACCCACTTTATGATTGAAAACTATATCGGCATAGACCCGCAGCCCGGCCCCCAGAGCAGTTTTAAGAGCATGAAGGTATTCATGCCGGGTACCATATTTGGTTCGCACTGAACCTTTCTGATCAAACTCACCGAGGTCAAAAAGATCATATACCCCGTAGCCTGTATCATTCCCTCCCCCGGCACCCTTGTAAGCAGGAGGAAGCCAGACAGATGTTATACCCGCTTTTACAAGTTCATCAGCCTTTTCAGAAAGCTGTTTCCATAAAGTACCATCGGCCGGAGTGTACCAGTGGCCCCCGGAATACCGCATTACCTTATGATCTTATCCAATTCCCGTTCGATACGATGTACGAGGTAAAAGGGGAGGTTCAGGAGGGTAAATTCTTTACCTGAGATGGTTTTAGCTTTTTGCAACAGGTACTCACCCTGATACACTCGCACAGCAAGCGCGTGGGGTGCATTTTCGATAAACTGGTGCAGCGACCTTAATTTCCCAATGCTTCCTGCCTTAACCTCCACAGGAATGAGTTTGCTCCTGAAAGGGAGAACAAAATCCACTTCTGCACTAGAATCAGTTTTTTCTCGTGCCCAGAAGTACAGATCATTACTCAGGGAAAAACTGCTTGACAGCAACTCCTGACCAACAATGTGTTCTGCTATGATCCCCTGGTGTGTACTACCGATGTCGCTATTAAATACAAGATCTCCCTTAATTTGAAGAGAATGGTTTATCAATCCGGTATCAAGCAAATGTAATCTTGGCTTTCGCGTCAGATTAGGCTTTGCGGGCATTTGAGCAGATGTGCAGGGATATACCAGTTTTATCAACATGGCTTTTTCGACTATCCGGAAAGCTGCCTTCATTTCACGTGAACGATAACCCGAATTGCCAAATCTTTCGAAGGTGACCTTTGTACCTCCTTCCTTGAAAACATTGGCAATAACATGCCGGACGTATTCAACCTGAGCAGCGGAGTCGGCATATTTGTCAACATCATCAGAATATGACTGAATCAGATCGTTATACACCCCATCGAGCGATGTAATGTCTGCATTCTGGGCATAAAGGTGAACAACTTCAGGCATCCCGCCAATGGTGGTGTATTTCTTAAACAACGAGAGCAACTGCGAATGCATGAACATTGGAACTTCCGGTTTTTCCAGAATCTCTACCAACTGGAGGTTCCCTGTGGCGAATAAGAATTCCCTGTATGAGCAGGGGCGCATTACCATATATTCGACACGGCCTACGGGGAACGAAATCTTTCTGTCCATTATGCTTTCAAGCAATGACCCAGCCGCAATTACATACAAGTCATTCGCTTCCTCAAAAAAATATCTCAACAGTGCTACAGCCTTTGACGAGTTCTGGATTTCATCGATAAAAATAAGTGTTCTTCCTCCGGTACGCCTTTTACCTGCAAAAATAAACAGGGCAGTAAGCAGATCAGAAAAAGGATAGTCATTTTCAAATATTCCCCTGTCGCTTGCTTTCTCTAAATTCAATTTGATATACTGATCAAAGCCCCTGGAGAAAATATCAATGGCTGTGGTTTTTCCAACCTGCCGGGCACCTCTTATCACAAGAGGTTTACGGTTAGCTTTCGTTGTCCACTTAATTAATTCCTTTAAAATATCTCTGTTGAACATTAATAAAAAAATTGAATTTAAAGACAAATATAATCATAATGTAATAGATTGGGGGCATTTTATCAATAATATTGTAATAAACTGGGGGTATTTTATCGATAATTTTGTAATACATTGGGGGCACCCTGGCAAATAAATACTGATGTATTCCCATATATAATTTCAAAAGCTATATTTAACATTTCAAAGATTGCGGCCTGTCACTACACACGGTTTCTATCCTGGCCGAAAGTCAGTCCATAAAGCTTGACCACAATTAACTTCTATATCACTAACATGACAGATTCCAAAATAAAGAAAGCACTAATTACCTGTGCAATACTGATCTCCCTTCCGGCCGGCAACATCCTTTCGCAACCTACCGAACAGATGATCAGGGAAATGGAGGCACTTGCCGGATCCGGTCAGCATGAAAAGGCATTATCCCTGCGCCTTTCAATAGAGCAGGAATATCTGGACATTGCAAGGCATAACATAGAGCAATACCGGAAAACCGGGGCAGTATTAAAATTCACCGATAAAAATGGCAACCCGATTGATAACCTGCATGTTGAGATTAACCAGGTAACCCAGGATTTCCTTTTCGGGAATAAGATCGGTAACCTCGTGCGGCCCGGAGAAAAGGATTACAAAACCGATCTGCAGAAAAAGAGGTTCAAGGATTTATTCAATAAGGCAGTTTTTCTTTTCATATGGGCCAGTTATGAACCCAGACCGGGTCATCCTCAGTGGCAACAGTACAGCGAAATGTTAAACTGGGCACAGGAAAACGGAATCACAACTATTGGTCACCCGCTTGGCTGGACGGGAAGGTGGGGAACACCCCGGTGGCTGCTCGATCTGCCCGACGATACCATAAACGAGCTTTATAAATCCAGGATAACCAATAATATTATCGGTTACGACGAACTGATAGATATGTGGATCGTCGTTAACGAACCGGTTAATACCGTCCCCTGGGAAGTTGCTATAGCCGATAAGAATAATGATGATAACCTGAGGTACAATGTCAGGGGATACACAACTGAAGATTTTGTTCCATGGATTGAGAAATCCTACAAATGGGCGCACGAGGCCAACCCCGATGGAGATTATATCATAAACGAGTACTTCACCCTTGCAATCCCTGAAATCCGGGACCGGTTCTATGATCTGCTAAAGGAATTGCGCAGAAGAAACACCCCCGTTACCGGTATAGGTATTCAGGCACATGAACCCCGCGAGCATTGGTTCTCGCCCATTGAAATATATGAAACCTTCGATCTTTACTCAGAATTTGGCCTTCCAATCCATATTACCGAATTTATCCCTCAATCATCCGGAAAGAAGATCACGGGATGGCGCGAGGGGATTTGGACAAAAGAAGCCCAGGCCGAGTTTGCCGAGCATTTTTATACTCTGGCATTCGGTCATCCTTCGGTTGCATCCATTACCTGGTGGGGAATGTCTGACCGCAATATCTGGCTCGAGGGTGGCGGTTTGCTTGACGAGGAGTATAACCCAAAGCCGGTTTACAACACCCTCATGAGACTGATAAAGGAAGACTGGATGACGCGTGACCTGGCACTCGAAACCGATCACGACGGTCAGGTAACCTTCCGGGGATTTTTTGGCAAATACCAGGTAACAGTAACGGGTCAGGATGGCTCCAGTCAGGTTCTGAAATTCCACTTAAAAGAAAAAGTGACCAACTGGTGGCAGTTCACCCTGTATAATTAGATGTTGAGTCCCTTCAAATAATGTGTCCAATTTTTAACATAATATGAACTTATATCAATTATTCGTTCACCTTTACAACCACTAAAACCTCCCGTACCACCATTACCAGGTATATGAAACAGCTTACAGCCGCCGGCATATGGCTTGATCAACATACCGGTTTCAATGGTCGACTGGGCTAAACCTTCCACCGAAGCACCGTTTCAGTTCACCGAAACTCTTTACATTCACTTCTAAAGGGGCCTCCGACGTAAGAAAAAGTCATCAAGGTTTCTTAAATTTGTTCTATGAAGAATTCAGAAATCTATGCCCCTCAAATAGATGCGATTATCGAAGGACACTCTCCCGGAAATAATC
>SKQJ01000164.1 GCA_007119075.1 Bacteroidales bacterium
AGCGAAGATGAAAATCCGTTGATATAATATTCACAAGTGTCAGAACCTTCAGGCTCAAGAAATAGCTGATGCCGGTCCTTACCGGAGAATGTAACGATCTTGTCCTCGATGCTCGGACAATAACGCGGGCCAAGGCCTTTTATGGTACCGGTGAATAAAGGGCTTTTACTGAATCCGGATTCCAGAATGGAATGTACTTCCGGATTGGTATATGTAATATAACAAGGTTTTTGTTCCCTGATTGACAATGAATCATGGAGAAATGAAAATCCGGTTGGAGGATTATCGCCTTCCTGCCGTTCGAGCAGGGAGAAATCGATGGTTCGCCCATCAAGTCTCGGGGGCGTGCCAGTTTTCATCCTGCCGGTCTCAAACCCGCGCTGGACAAGCTGTTCGGTCAGGCCATATGAAGCAGGATCAGAGGCGCGGCCGCCGGAGAGCTTTACATCGCCAATATGCATAAGCCCGTTCATGAAAGTTCCGTTGGTAAGTATAACCGCCCGGCTTTTAATAACATTTCCAAGCCTGGTCCTGACACCCGCGATTTTATGCCCATCAAAAATAAGCTCTACAACTACATCCTGCCAAAAGTCGATAAGCGAAATTGATTCAAGTACCGATCGCCATTTCAGTGAAAACAAAGTACGGTCGCATTGAGCACGCGGGCTCCACATAGCCGGGCCCTTGCTCTTGTTGAGCATGCGAAATTGTATTGCGCTATAATCAGTAACAATGCCGGTGTATCCGCCCATTGCATCAATCTCCCTGACGATCTGACCTTTTGCAATCCCGCCAATAGCAGGGTTGCAACTCATCTGGGCAATTTTGCCCATATCCATCGTAATTAGAAGCACTCTGCTTCCCAGATTTGCCGCAGCTGCAGCAGCTTCGCATCCGGCATGCCCGGCCCCGACAACTATCACATCATATATCATTGCATCCTTCATCATAATTTGGAATCACGCATAATATCTCATCCCGGATTGTAATTGCTTATTAACTACAAATATACATTAAATTCTTGAAGCCGAAATTACATACAGACGGATGAAAAAAATTGACTTCGTCGATTACACATTCTATATCCTTATCCTTGATAAATGCTGGCCTGGTGTGGAATTCACGGGAAATCCCCCTCAATTAAAGTACCATCAATTTAAAGGCGGAAAAATCCAGGTTTATTGTCTCCGGAAGGAAAAAATTGACAAGACTTTGGCGTTTAAGAACAAGAAGTGACCGGCTCTTAAAACAAATAAATGGATTTTCAGCGTGTTTATCGCTTCGAAAACCCCGGAAAGGATCGGGTTGGCTCCTCAACGCCTGTTGTGACAGGCAAAACCACAGATCAATATTTGGAGGCCGGGAAGCGAGGAACCGCATGAATGTGCAGGTTTTAGCTACAAGGTCAAAAAAGAATGATTATGATGAGATATTCCGAAGCTCCAAATAATAATCTTCCTTTCCGCGCATAGTTTCTACCTCTTGACTGTTTGAGTCATTATAGCCGATAAGATGGAGGATCCCATGTAACATGACCCTGTCGAGCTCATCCTTAAAACTTGTATTGAACTTTTCGGCATTATCACGAACCCTGTCGATGCTGATCATAATATCTCCGGAAATAATATTTTCATTGCTATAATCGAATGTTATAACATCCGTAAAATACTCGCGTTTCAAATATTGCTGGTTAACGGTTTTGAGATACTGATCAGTGCAGTAAACGATAGCGATCTGGCCGGGAATTCGTTCTTCGAGCTCAACGACCATGAACAACCATTTTTTCAGATCACTGAACCCTTGGTAGCGAAAGGAAATGTCGGCAGAATTTTGAACTATTGCCAAAATCTAAAGATGAAATATCATTTCCGAAATCCTTCCATCTTCATGAAACTGAAGTCCGTCAGACAACTGTCTCATTAAAAAGATACCCCTGCCATCAATATTTTCGATGTTTTCGGGTGCGGTTGGATCGGGAACATTTTCGTAATCGAATCCTGCTCCCTGATCTTTGGTGATGACAACAAGCTTATTTTCTTCGATTATGAATTTTACCTCAACTTTTTTGGCTGGATCAAGCTTATTGCCATGAGAAATGGCATTATTTACTGCTTCAAGACAGGCTATCAATATATTGCCATAAACTTCTGTCCCAATATTATGATCAGCAGAAATCTCATCGACAATCTTTTCAATCTCGCGAAGATTCTCTAATTTGGAGGTCAGGCTAACATTCTTTTCCATTTGATGATTGCTGGTTAACAACAAATAATACACACTCAATCAATAATACCAGTCAAGCGATAGCAAACAAACCATCTTCCTGAATTATATCCGACAAAGTGCGTATCCTGTATGGCCCCGTATAACATTTAAAAAGATACAATAATTAATATACTGATAAAAGCCCTATTAGGTTTCAAAAAAACCAATTTTTTTATGAATTTTTTAAAGACTGATCCAAGTTACTAAAAAAAAGAAACATAATAGCACACTGCCCTGAATATTTCATATTCGAGACATTATACAGCCACCGATCAGGGCGTATCCTGTTTATCCGTCAAACCTTTGATGATCCTGGAAGTTGACTCAGGAAAGAAGCGGTTCACTGCCGGCTGAGCCACATCATCGGATCGAGCTTGTTATTTTCTTCCCAGATTTCAAGATGAAGAACTGTCTGATTATCATCATTATCGGTAAAGACTCGTCCAAGAAGCTGTCTTGTAGACACCTGGTCGCCTGCCCTTACATAAACATGGGCGAGATTGGCGTAAACAGTGAGGAAAGTGCCGTGCCTTACAATAACAACATTATTTGAACCCGGAACCATAAGAACCTGTCTTACTGTACCATTAAAGATAGCGCGTACCTCAGCGTTCTCAACTGTGCTAATGTCGATTCCGTTATTCTGGATCTTAATGCCTCTCAATACCGGGTGCGGGTGCTCGCCAAAATAGCTGGTAACAACGCCGCGTTCGATGGGCCACGGAAGACCGCCTTTATTCAGCTGAAACTCATCGGAAATAATTTTTTCGGCAGGAGTCAATTCATATGTTCTCGTGGCCCCTGCAGTTTCAGCCTCTTCCCTTATGAGCTTTTCAATGGCGCTCTGTAGCGCCTGAGCTTCCTTTTGCTGTTTTGCAAGCTCTTCCCGAAGCTGACTCTCTCTTCTTCTTAGCTGATCGACAATAGAATTTTGTTCCCTGCTTTCATTGCTAAGGGCTGTAATTTCGTTCCGGCTGAGCTGCAGCAATGAATTCTTTTCCATCTTTTGTGATTCAAGCTCTGCAAGTTCACGGGAAATTTCATCCCTGAGATTATTTATGAGCGTAATCTGCTTTTGCCTTGATCTCCCGTATTGCTGCAGATACTTAAACCGCCTGTATGCCTGGTTAAAGTCACGGGCAGCCAGAACAAACATCAGCCTCTGATGCGACATACGGTGCCGATGGGCCATTTTTACCAGCCTCGCATATGCTTCCCGGGATTCGTCAAGTTCCTGTTCCAGACGTTCAATTCTATTATTGCCCTCCGTGATAGAATTATCAATCAGTCTTATTTCAGATTCCATTGTCCTGATGAGGTCGTTCCGGAGCTGCAGCCGCCGGTTTATAACATTCAACCTTTCCAGGTTGGTCCTCCTTGTAGTACTTGTTTGCTCAAGTAATCTTGTGGTGGTATTAATTAACTCCTGGGTTTCCCGTCGTTGCCTCTCAAGCTCTGTTTTGGATGCAACCTGGCCGTAGCAGGGAATAGAAATAATCAGAAGAATAATCTTAAACAACAGATAGCCCTTCATAACTATGCCATATCGATTTTATATTAAGAGTACATTATCCATATAAAGCATTAAATTCCAATTGACAGCACAGAATCAAAAACCGGAAATTGATTTCTAAAATGGCCTGTACCGAGACGGGATACTAAATGGAAAATTGAGTTCGCGGTCGATTTCTATCCGGCTGAATTTCAAATTTGCATGCAACGGGAGATTATGTGATATAAAATGGAAATCAATATCATCCGGAAAGTAATTTCCACCGGCATCTGTAAATGAATTAAAGCTGAGCCGCGTGTATATCTCATTGCCGGTGGAGTACAATTCGAGGTCTTTCATAAGAAACCGCGGATCAAGCTTGATCCGAAGCATATCCTCTCCGAAAAAAAGCCCCTTGTCAGGGAGAATATCACCGGTATAGCTTACTGTCAGGACATCACGGTCAAACATATACCAGGTACCGGATCGTTCAAGGATATCAAACTCATCGAAAATACGCAGGGATGATCCAAGAAATATGCTTTGTATGATATCGAAATCGGCCTTCACAGGAAAAAATTTCCTGGAGTCATTATAATCGCCCAAAAAATATCTGTTATTTATACGATCCAGGATCTTTACACTATCTCTTGTCAGAAGCAGCCGCGCGGCTTCGATTCCGGCAAAGGCATTGACGCTGACCATTATTGCCGAATCCTTCTTTATGCGAACTGATCCCCTGAGGTTTAATTCATCATTATTGTCAACAATCTTTATATTCAGCCGGCCGGCAGAATAAGTTTCGATATCCGGCTCCATTGATATAATCCTGCCATAGACCTCTTCGCCGGAATAAGAATATCTTTCTGCTGTAAGGGGCGCGACGGACCGGCAGGAATAGACCATGAGCACAGTCAATGCGGCAATTATGAAATATATAAATATCCGTCTGATTTTAAACCATATGTTATTCATTCTATATTCTCCTTTTTAAAATAATGTCCTCCCGTAAACACATTGCACCGGTCATATCCCGGCAACGATCAGACAGGAGGAAAATCAAGATCTATACAGGGCATGCTTGTCCAAATATCGAACCATAAAAATCAAATTTCACTGCTTTCCCTTGTCCCGTAAAATTTTTACAGAATTTTAATAAGCCCTTCCTGGAATTTCCCGCAATTTTTCCAGGTAAATCTCTAATTGATCCAATTCATTCTCTTCGGCAAGTTCCCTTGCCATATCAAGATATTTTGCAGCTTCTTCATACTTTTCCAGCCGGATGAGGATCGCAGCATAATGTTTGACTATTTCAAAGCTATTGTAGCCGCCATTGGAAAAAGCTTTTTCGATATATATTTTAGCCTCCGAAAATTGTTCCAGTTTGTAAAGAATCCAGGCATAAGTGTCAAGGAAAGAGGCATTATCTGGCTCCCGTTGTATTGTGACATAACTGAACTCACGTGCCTTTTCCAGATATTCTTCCCTGAGTGCAAGGTAATATGCATAATTATTCAGTGTGATGATATTATTGCTGTCAGCTTCCAGTGAAAGATTAAAATATTTGTCGGATTCAGCAAAATCCTTTTTTTCATTATATATCTCACCAATATAAGCATATATATGGCTTATCAGGAATTTATCCGCCCCCTCAATTTCAAGGGCTTTTTCGAATATTTCAATGGCCTGGTCCGGCAGGCCGGACATGTGACAGGCCAGTCCGGTAAAGTAATGTATTATAAGGCTCCCGGGAAACAAGAGCATCATTTGCTCGCCAAGTTCCAGTAATTCAGAATAATTTCCGGTGAAATATCTGATCCTGATGAGCTGCTCGGCGTAAATAACATTAGTCGTATCAGATAGATAAAGATCCAGCAATAGATCTGCAGCCATTTCATATTCAGCAGAATTCAGATATAAATCGCTCAATAAAATCCTGGTTGCGTCGCTATCAGGGTGTTTTTCAAGAAGCATTTCGCCCAGCTCAGCTATTTCCCTGTCAAATTTGGAAGAAAACAGGTTATTTTCAACAATCACCGAAAAAAAACCGATTTTCTCGTTAAAATTTACAGTCGGGTTGCTGAATGCAGATTTAAGATAATAGATGGATTCTGTCTCCTTGCCGGCGCGCAGAAAAAATTCCGCCACAGATAGCTGAGCCATCCCGTTATCAGGATCAATTTCAAACAATTTATTGTAGCTGTCCATAGCTTCATCAAACATTCCCAGTGAAGCGTAAAGCTCGGCAAGAATCCCATAAAAGCGCGGTTCTCCGGGAAATGCATCAATAAGTCGGTTTATCTCATTGTGTGCCAGCTCAAAATTGCCGGTTCTCATATAAATATGCTCACGCGCAAGTGAAATTCTTTCGTTTAATCCCAGACTTTTCTCCAGCTCCTCATAAATGGAAAGCGCCTCGACATACATTTCATTCATTGACAGGCTAGCGGCTAAAGTGAATTTCATTTCTGTTTCACCCGGAAACCGGCTGACAGCGCCCCTGTAAATCTCTATAGCCTGATCAGGCTTTCCGGCTTCCTTTAAAAGCATGCCGAACTGATAATGATACCATTTATTATCAGGGTTAATTTCATATGCCTTCCGGGCAAATTCTACGGACCTCTGAATTTCACCTGCGGAAAAAAAGATATTGGACAGCTCATAATAAGCTACATCGCTTTTATTGTAGATATCAAGGCACCGCTGGAAAAAATAAACAGCCCGGGGCAAGTCTTCAAGCAACCTGTATTTAATGCCTTCAGAAAGAGAAAATTCATATTCGAATCTTTCAATATCAGAGAGATTATCATAATCTGAATATTCAACAACAGATCTTTTAACCGCGCATTGCGAAAACACGATTAATACAATTAAGGAAATAATTACCAGCCTCATAAACACAATTCAAGAATTCCTGAGAAAATTAGAAAGCAAAACCGTTAAACCAGCGTAAAATTTCCTTGTACCGATAATGATTTTTATGGAGAAAAGCAGATAGCCGGCAATACGGACGAACGGCAGAATCAGGCAGAACCAGTGTGACCAAAGCCACCGGCTCCCCGGGAAGTTTCATTTAAAATTTCAGACTCTTCCCAGTCTATTTGTTCATATTTATTGATAATAACCTGGCAAATACGGTCGCCATTGTTTACTACGAATTCTTTATCGGATAGATTTATTAAAATCACCTTTATATCTCCCCTATAATCGGCATCAATGGTTCCGGGTGTATTCAGCACCGTTATGCCATGCTTCCATGCCAGACCGCTCCTTGGCCTTATCTGAGCCTCGTATCCGTCGGGAAGCTCAATAGATAACCCGGTGGGGACAAGACATCTTTCGAGCGGCTTTAAGGTCAGGGATTCTTGTAAAAAGGCCCTCAGATCCATGCCGGCGGAATGACCGGTTTCATATGCCGGAAGAAGGTTGCCGGACGAATTTTTAATTTTGACCTTCATCAGTAATTGTCTATTTTATGATTAATTGGACAGATGGCACAGTCATAATATTCTAAGATCCTCCTTAATCGGATTGCCTGCCCTTGTCTGAAACAAAAATACCCGCGGCAGCTTTTCTTTCTTTCAGGAAGACCATGAGGGCAAAAATAAGAATTAATAGGGTGTTAAATGACAAACGATAAAAAATGTCTTCTATTTTGAAAACGGATGCAAATATGAACAAAAAAACCCCTGAGCCAATATAAAACAGCAATTTCATCAAGTTATAGGGTATTGGATAATAATATCTCCCGGCAATGTAAGCGAGGACAACCATAAATGCGTAGGCAAGAAAATGTGCCCATGCTGACGCCATATAACCGTATGCCGGAATGAAAAAATAATTAACCCCTATAGTTACAAGGGCGCCGGAAAGAGCAAAAAAAGCTCCAAAAAGGGTTATCCCCTTGAGTTTATACCAGACTGACAGATTAAAGTATATGCCGAGCATAAGGTTTCCCAGCAGAACTATCGGAACGATTTTTAACCCTTCCCTGTATTCCGGGCCTATAATAAATTGAAAAATATCTATATAAAGGGTTATGCCAAGAAAGACAAGGACCCCGAAAATAGTAAAATAATTCAACACCTGTGCATACAGTTCCCGGCTGTGGGCGCTTTTTTCCTGGCTGAATACAAAAGGCTCGAAAGCATATCTGAACATTTGGATAAAAAGGGTCATCAATACGGCGATTTTGATATTCGCGCCGTAGATGCCGATTTCTTCCAGAGCGTTAACATCGGCAGGAAGGCGGTGCCTGAGCATTATCCTGTCAATTACTTCGTTAACAGTGCCGGCCAGTCCGGCAATCAGCAGCGGGAAAGAATAGGCGATCATTTTCCTGAACAGCCTGAATGAATAATGGTAAAGTCCTCCTGCGATGTCCCTGACAAAAAACAAAAGGGTAAAAAAGGAGGCAAGAAGATTGGAAACAAATACGTATCCGACACGCAGTTCCGGGAAATACAGAGCTTCAAGCAAAGGAAAGCTGTAATTGCTGCTAATAAGCCAGGGAAGAAATACAAGGAAGAATAAATTGAAAAATATATTTGCGCAAATATTGAAGAGCTTGATCAGGGCAAATTTTAGGGCCTGGTTTTCGAACCGGAGCCGGGCAAAAGGCAGGGCAGCAGCAGCATCGAGAGAAAGTACCAGTCCGAGAAGCAAAATGAAAATGCCGTACTCTTCATAGCCGGTCATTCGGGCAAAAAGAGGATGAAAAAAAATGATAATTACAGCAAAAGCAACCGAAGTCATCAAAACGGAAATCAGCGAAGTTGAAAATACCAATGAGGAATCCCTGTACCGGGATGCAAACCTGAAAAAGGCGGTTTCCATTCCGTACGTGAGTATAATGATTACAAAGGCAACATATGCGTACAGCTCATTGATTATGCCATATTCGGCAGTATCAACAAAAATCCTTGTATAAAATGGCACAAGAAGGAAATTGAGGATTCGGGCCAGCACACTGCTTAATCCGTATATAGCAGTTTGCCCGGCAAGCTGTTTAAGGGGGTTCAGTTTAGACATTTCCCTGGATCTGAGAAATCATTTAATGAGGTGGTTTATTATATGCATCAATATATATGGTGGCAAATATATTCAGATCATCCTTTATTCTTTTAATGAAAACCGATGTTATTTTATTTGCGTCCTCAAGACTGATGTTGCCCGGCAACTTGATGTGAAAAGTCAGCTCAGTGTGATTTCCGTAGCGATGGACATGAAAATGATGAAGATACATATCATTTAAGTAAATATCACGACTTATTTCGTTAACCCTCTCCAGCAGCGCTTCATCCGGCTTTTCACCAAGCAGGGGACTAATGCTGTCGCGTATTACCTGGTAGGCAAGAATTAAAATCATCAGGGAAACGAATATACCGAGGGCTCCGTCGATCCACCATATAAAAGTCCCGAATACAATTCCGATGAGAATAACCACACTCGTCAGTGAATCGCTGCGATGGTGAAGCCCGTCAGCTTTCAGGGAGCTGAATTTCTCATTTTTGGCAGCGGCAAAGCTTATTTGCGCCATGATCTCCTTTGAGACAATTGATACGGCAGTGATAACGATGGCAAACAAGCTGTATTCAACCGTTTCCCTGGCAATGATATTGGTGACGGATTCGTACAGAAAATTGATAGAAATCAGCACAAGTATCAGTCCGAGCACCAGGGAGGAAATAATTTCAGCCCGTCCGTGACCGTAGGGATGTTCCTGATCTGCGGGTTTATAAGCAATATGCAGTCCGAAAAGCAGGATAAGGGAAGACAGGGAATCGGAAAGGGTATGCCATGCGTCCGCCACTATTGCTACCGATCCGGTTAAAATTCCGGCCCATAGCTTAAAGATAAACAGTGCTACATTTCCTGCGATTGAAAAATAGCCGGCAAATTTCCCGGTAATCCTGTTTTTGTCAATGAAATAACCCATAAATTTGAGCTAGTGCTTCCGTCCTGAATAAATTGCAAATTTACTATTTACAACTTACATAAACGGCAGTATGATCGCAGAGCAATTTAAACAGAAAAATTCAATAGCGATTTGTTATATAAAGCCACCGTCCCGCAGGAAAAAGCGCTTATCACAAAGTCATCCGGTTAAACAACAGATAGCCGAAATTGAAAATCACATAAAAGCTCTGACCGTTTTTTTCATAATAATTCAGGCTGATCGAGGCGGGTCCGACAGGAGTATGATATACCAGCGCAGCGCTTCCCATAAAATGACGATGCTTTAGCGGTGCCATGAGGAAAGGCCTGTTGAGATCATCCCTGCCGATTTTTTTATAGGGTTGAAATACGTTTGCTTCAATCCGCAGATGCATCGAGTTATTCAGGCGAAAGATCGGGACAAGACCTGCTGCTGCAAAGCTATGCGCCCGGTAATTGTCGAGAAAGAGCGCGGCACTGTGAGGGAAGGGCTGATATGCCGGAGAATTGAGCAATGAAGCAGTGTAGTTATTAAACAACGACTGGGTCGACAAGACCAGCTCACCCGATACTCCAAGTGTCAGAAAGGAATTTACAGGGTAAAATCCGGTGAATTGCCCGCCCGCACGAAAATACATATGGTTGTTGTTGCTGTATGAACCCAGGGCAGAGATAGATCCCGGGCTGAAAGTTTCTTTGCCACGGACAAAATGCAGGTCTATTTTGGCTTTCCTGCCCCGTGTGGCAAATTGTTTATGGTCAAGGGTACGATGTTCATAAGTAAGGTTGAGGGCACTTAAATCAAAGTTAGTCCGGTCGGACGTATCAGACCGCATGAAATTTTCTGTCTGGTAATACCGGTCAGCAACTCTGCCGATTGCATATCCGAACTTGGCAATACTGCGCATTCCTACCGGAGTCCCGGCATTGACCCGTAAATTGACATCGTTCTTGATCAGGTACGAGGGCCGCACATCATCAAAAAAAGGCCCATTGTTGCTGGTAAAATAATCAAGGCGGTTAAAAGTAAAGGCGACATCGCAAAAAAAGGGCAACGATCCCGGCAGTTCGATCTTTCCCCTTGCCATGGCCGAATTGTATAACCTCCCAAAATAGATGTTGCCTTCCAGGTTGTAGGCATTTCGTCCGAGGGCTTTATACTCTATGCCAGCAAATCCCTGGTTAAGACTGCCGGATGATATGTTGCCACCCAGACTGGTTTCGAGTCTCGCCTGGCTGCTCAGATCGAGATGCAAATCAAATAACCCCGTTGTCTGGTTAAACACCGCCCTGGGATAAATCGAATTTACCTTGTCGTTTGAAACCAGGCCATAATATTCGGCCCTTAGCCGGTCTATCGTAAAATACTTTTCCTGCTGCCTGATACTTCGGGTAACATAATCGATCTGATGACCGGTTGAACCGGATACGATAATATTTTCAAAAATCAGCGGCGGCAGACTGTCTCTGTAGTTTTTTCTTCTTTCGGCAATTTCTTCGACAGTTATCCGGTCATCAATCCTGCTTTTGATCTCTTCCATCTTTAGAAGTGCTGCAGTATAACCGCTCTCTATAATCCTTTTTAGGTGCCGGAAGTCGAAGGTGCCGATCTCACGGATATCAGATTCAATGAGTATGCCTCCGATTTTTTCAATATCGTAGTCTGTCTTTGCAGTTATCAGGCTGTGTAATTGAAGCCTGAGGTTTCCGGGTGTGGGCGGCGGAGGGTTTGAGCTGGTTTTGCTGCCAATTACTAAATCCGGCCCGAATTCCTCAACCATTACATCAAACGGAAAATTATTGTGGATCCCTCCGTCAAACAGGAGAATCCCATCAATTTTAATAGGGTTGAAATAGAAGGGATAGGTAATCGAGGCACGCACTGCTTCGGAGAGGTCGCCTCTCTTTATGACCAGGCTGCTGTTGTTGTAAACATCGGAAGCAACACACCTGAAAGGAATAAACAGGTTATCAAAATCGTATCGGGATTTGGCCCCCGCCTGGGCAAAGACTTCAAGCAATCCCAGGTCCATCGAATGGGTGGGTATGAGATTTGTAGGGAAAACCGGAATAGTAATGGAATCATACCTCTCGAATTCAAATGAGAGCATGCTCGCATTGAAATGGCGTTCCCTGTGGTATGAGGAATAGCTTACAGGTATTCTGCCGGTCGACCATGAGGAAAACTCATCCGAGAGGATTATGAACTCCATTTCGTCCGGTGAATAACCTGATGCGTAAAGTGCACCTATGATTGCGCCCATCGAGGTGCCGGTAATATAATCAATGGGAATCCCATTTTCCTCCAGGGCACGTATAACACCTATATGCGCAAGACCCTTTGCCCCTCCCCCGCTTAATACAAGTCCGATTCCGCGGGGGTGTCCACTCATACCAAAAGAAAATGCGATCAGGAACAAGACAGCTTTTTTAAACATGTAACTCAGGATAAGTGGAATTATAATGGAATCAGTATTGGCATTTCACATATCTTTTTAACTATGTGTTATTTTTATAACTGAAATCGCCATGTAATTAGTCTGTAAAATTTCCTCATATTGTTAAAAAATAGCGGATAGTTCTCCGGCTGGTCACAACCGGTGGCTAATCGATTTTTACATGATGGAAAATCTATTTACCTTTGCAGGCGTCTAAAAGGAGCTTCACGGCACAATCAAATCAATCATGTACAAACATTTTCAGACAATGCATGCATTATTTCTGGTATTACTGCCAATTATTTCGCTTTCTTGCCTGGAAACAAATAAAACCGACAATAAAGTGGAAGACAATATCATGGTCCGCATCGAAACCGTATATGGCAATATTGACATTAAGCTTTATAACGAAACCCCTTTACACCGTGATAACTTTGTTAAGCTCGTAAAAGAGGGATTTTATGAAGATCTCATTTTTCACCGTGTAATCGAGAACTTTATGATACAGGGAGGCGATCCCGGTTCGAGGGGCGCGGGCCCTGATGCACGCCTCGGCGGGGGCGGGCCCGGCTATACCATTCCCGCAGAAATCAATGATGCTTTTTTTCACAGAAAGGGTGCGATCGCAGCCGCACGGCAGGGAGATAACGTAAATCCTGAGAGGGAATCATCGGGATCCCAATTCTATCTGGTCAAAGGCACGGTGTTCCCACGTGAACAACTTTCACAGATGGAGTCCCAGATAAACGACCGTCAGGTCCAATCAATGACGTCAAGAATATTCAGGGAACTTGAAAGGGAAGCAATCAATAGTGAAACGCAACCGGATTACAAGGAAATTTCCGAAAAGGCATCCGCCAGGGTGGATGATCACTTCAGGGAAGCAGGCTATTTTGCTTTTTCAGAAAGGCAAAATGAAATTTATTCCACCATTGGAGGGACGCCTCATCTTGACGGCGCATATACTGTATTCGGCGAAACTGTAAATGGCCTGGATGTTATTGATAAAATAGCAGAGGTGGAGACAGGCCCGGCTGACAGGCCCGTTTCGGATATAGTAATGAGCATCAGAATATTAGACAATTGACCGCAAACGGGGCAATTACCTCTGCCAGAAAATAACGACGGCCGAATGGAAGAAAAAATAAAGCAGGCAGCCGAAAGAGCCAGAACAGTCACTCCGGAGAATGCAGGGGAACTGGAACAATTCAGGATAGATTTCCTGGGAAGGAAAGGCATCATTACTGGTCTGTTTGATGATTTCAGGAAGCTCCCTCCCGAAGAGAAGAAACATTACGGCAAAAAACTGAATGAATTAAAAAGCTATGTACAGGAAAAAATCAGCGAAACAGGCAGGCTGATATCAGCAAAAGATGAGTATTCAGACGGTCCTGACATGACATTGCCGGCCCGGCAGCTGCAATTGGGAAGCCGGCACCCCATTTCAATTGTCAGAAAAGAGATAATCGATATTTTCAGCAGGATTGGTTTCACCATTTCAGAGGGGCCCGAGATAGAAGATGACTGGCATGTCTTTTCAGCATTGAATTTCCCACCTGAACACCCCGCCAGGGATATGCAGGACACATTTTTTATCTCCCGCATGCCCGACATCCTCCTGAGAACTCATACATCGTCGGTGCAGGTAAGGGTAATGGAAAAAACCACCCCTCCCATCCGAACTATATCTCCTGGACGCGTATTCAGGAATGAGGCAATTTCGGCCAGATCCCATTGCATTTTTCACCAGATAGAAGGGTTGTATGTTGACGAAAATGTATCATTTGCCGATCTTAAGCAAACACTTGAATATTTCGCCAGGGAGCTATTTGGTGAAGACACCAGAATACGGCTTCGCCCCTCTTTTTTTCCTTTTACCGAGCCTTCCGGGGAAATGGACGTATCCTGCAGGTGCGGCGGACAAGGGTGCCGTTTGTGCAAATATACAGGATGGCTTGAAGTTCTGGGATGTGGCATGGTAGATCCCAATGTGCTTGGGGAGTGCCATATAGACCCTGAAAAATATACCGGTTTCGCCTTTGGGATGGGCATTGAAAGGATAGCGCTGCTTAAGTATGATATCAAAGATATAAGGCTGTATTTTGAAAATGACATAAGGTTCCTGCGCCAGTTTTCGGGTACTGTCTGACCGGACCCTAAGTATGATTACTCCAGTATCCGTTTATAGATATTTAGATAATTTGCCTGTAAACAAGGACTATTCCAGGATCCGTATCTCATAGCTCATATCGATAGCCTGCCTGTAAACAACGCTGACGCCGCAATATTTATCCTGTGAAAGCTCGATCGCCTGCTTCAGCTTATCGAGGGGCAGATCCTTCCCTTTGAATTCATATATTATTTTGATTTTTTCATATTTTCTGGGAATTTCCTCTGCCTGATCTCCAATAATCTGCATATTGAAGTATTCAGGTTCTATTCTCATCTTTTTTAAGATCATGATAACATCCACGCCGGTGCATCCTCCGAGAGACGCCAGCATTAAGGGCTTGGGCCTGGGGCCTGTATTTTGCCCTCCCTTTTCCTCATCCAGATCCATGATGATTTTGTGTTCATCTATTGCTGCCTCGAAACTGACCTTCCCGGTCCACCGGACACTTATAACATTTTGCATACCCGCCATATTTAATTTATTTTGCTAATTTTACAAAATCAGTTAACATAATAATCACAATATATCAATACCTTGATATTCTCCGTTTAATTTGCGCACTATGGGACCCGCATGGCCTGGTCATTATATCTTGCCTGCCGGTGGCTGATGCGGTTTCACAATAAATGCCGTATGCCTGATAAAAGCAACGCATGAATACATTTTAATTTTAGCTTCACAGATTATAAAAATTTTAAAGTTCTCATGAAAAACAGCCCTGGTAAATCTTCATGTGAAAATTGCTCAAGTAAATTTAACAATATCTTCCGGAATTTGTCCCCCGAAGAATACGAAATGCTTGCCCTTGACAAAAACTGTGACCCGTATAAAAGAGGCTCAATCGTTTATCATGAAGGAAATCGTATTTCAGGAAGCTATTGCGTACAGAACGGCATAATCAAAATCTATAAAACAGGGATCGACGGAAAGGAGCAGATTATAACTTTCGCCCAAAAGGGGGATATTATCGGCTTCAGATCAGTGCTCAGCAATGAGCTGGCCTGCACGACTGCGAAAGTAATAGAAGATGCGAACCTGTGTTTTATACCCGCCACGACCCTTGTACATTTGTTCAAGAACAATGCGGAATTTTCATTGGACCTGATGCAGCTGGCATGTAAGGAACTCGGAGAATCAAACGCCTATATTACCGACATTGCACAAAAGACTGTCCGGGAGCGGCTGGCGGAAGTTCTCATTCATCTCAGGGATAATTTCGGACTTGACAATGACCAATTTCTACAAATTTCGTTGACCCGTGAGGAGCTTGCAAACATAGTAGGAACTGCCACTGAATCAGTAATCCGGCTGCTCTCCGAATTTAAATCGGACGGGATGCTTGAGCTGCACGGACGCAGAATAAAAATTCTTGATAGTAAAGGACTTAAAAAGACAGCCAATCTTTTCTGAATCCTGCCTGGTATTTTTACTCCTCCAATTTCTTGCCAACTATTACATGTACGATTAATCCCACTACTATCAGCGCCCCGCTTAAAATCAACAGTACATTGTCGGCTGCATTCTGAAAAAAACTGAATACCAGTAATAAAATTGCGATCATAAATATTATTAACCCCAGGTTTTGTATTAGTTGCTTCATGATTTAAAAATTAGATTTTCTGCCGGCAAATTTAAATAAATAATTGTCAAATGCCCTTGATTAAATCGAATTAGAGCCTCTTTTCAAAATAGTCTGTTTAATTATCATTCGTTATTTTATTTTCATCGAAAGCATGTGAGATCGAACGCAGGTCTGACCCGGATGCTTTTTTTGTTGCGCTTTGTGTGAGAGAACATGGGGTTTCCTGCTAAAACAAAAGGTTCTGGCCCCCTGAGAAATCCCTTCCCAGATGCCTGTATCCAAGCGCTGTTATTTCCCTGCCCCTTGGAGTTCTTTTTATATACCCCTCCTTTATCAAAAAAGGTTCATACACCTCTTCAATAGTTCCGGCATCCTCTCCTATTGATGTTGCAATGGTAGAAATTCCTACCGGTCCGCCACCAAATTTATCAATGATGGATAACAGGATCCTGTTATCCATCTCATCCAGACCGTTTTTATCGATATTCAGTGCCTCAAGAGAATACCGTGTAATTTTCATGTCTATTATTCCATCGCCCTTGACCTGGGCGAAATCTCTCACCCTTCTCAAAAGGGCATTTGCAATTCTGGGAGTTCCACGGCTTCTGCCGGCAATTTCTGAAGAAGCATCGTCGGTAATCGATATTTCCAGGATACGGGCCGATCTTTTAATTATTTTGTCCAAAACCGGTGACTCATAATATTCAAGATGCGAATTTATTCCGAACCGCGAGCGCAGGGGGCTTGTAAGAAGCCCTGACCTGGTGGTAGCCCCTATAAGGGTGAACGGACTCAGCTTAAGCTGCACCGAACGGGCTCCCGGGCCTTTGTCGATCATTATATCGATCCTGTAATCTTCCATTGCCGAATAAAGATATTCTTCCACGACTGCACTTAACCGGTGTATTTCATCGATAAACAGAACATCCATTTCATCAAGGCCCGTCAACAGTCCGGCAAGATCTCCCGGCTTATCCAGAACAGGCCCTGAGGTTATTTTGATATTGACTCCCATCTCGCTGGCAATTATATTTGCAAGGGTTGTCTTGCCAAGGCCGGGAGGGCCGTGAAGAAGCACATGATCGAGCGCTTCCTGTCTCATACTGGCAGCCTTGACAAATATTTTCAGGTTTTCAACAGTTTTGGATTGTCCGCTGAAATCATCAAAGTACAAAGGCCTTAGCCGGCTTTCCAGCTCTCTGTCCGGGCTTTCAAGTACTTCCTTCCTTATGTTGAATTCCTCATCCTTTTCCATTACAAACGGTTTCAGCGCCGGGAAACTCCGGCAAACAGGGTTGCATACTTCACAAAGCTAAGTTAATTTTGCGGGTAAAACAGCAGAATTTTCATTATCATATTAACAGCATATAAATAGTATTTTTAATTTAAATAATATTTAATGATGATGTATATATCCTGTTAATTGTGTTTATAAATTCAGTCCTGATAAATACCCACATCAAATCAAGGTATAAGGCAACAATTATAAACATTTCCCGGTTTAATTAACAATGTAAACTACAGTAAATTGCATATTGATATGAACATTTTTGTCAATTGTTGAAAAAGCAGGTGTTAACAGGGTCGGTGTTCACTCAGGGTTAATTAATCGCTCTTGTTTTTATGTAATAAAATTTTGAAAATTTAATAATATTTATAGAGGATATGTTTTTAATACCTGCAAATCATAATATGACTTTCTTACGGATATTTTATCAATATCTAATTAACAATTGAAAAAGCTCTTTTGAATGCTGTTCCCGGAGAATTTTCAAAATAAGAAATTTTCCCCATATCTGAAAATAACCTATTGAAAAAGATGGCAGGCATTTACTTTCATATACCCTGGTGCAGAAAGGTTTGCATTTACTGTGATTTTCATTTCTCCGTTTCCATGCGAAATAAGGATGAACTGATCAAATGCATGTTAAGGGAAATGGAAATTCAAAAAGATTATACTGGAAACGAGACTGTTGAAACCATTTATTTTGGGGGCGGGACTCCTTCTGTGCTGAATGCCGGAGAAATAAACACAATGATTGGCCAGGCAAATTTAATCTTCAGGACTTCGGACAATGCGGAAATAACCCTGGAAGCAAACCCTGACGACATGTCTTTGCCATATCTTACGGAATTACTAAACGCCGGAATCAACAGGTTAAGCATTGGGGTACAGTCATTCTTTGACGATGATCTGAAATGGATGAACCGCCGTCACGATGCAGCCCTGTCTGTTCAATCAATTGAAAACGGCTTCAGTGCAGGATTTGAAAATATCAGCATCGACTTGATTTACGGGCTGCCGGGCATGGATGCCGACAAATGGTTAAAGAATCTGGAGATCGCCTTTGACAGCGGAATACAGCATTTATCGGCATACCATCTGACTCTCGAAAATAAAACGGTATATGCAAACAGGGTAAAAAAAGGCCTGCTTAAAGAACCGGATGAAGTCCGGGGTTTGAAACAATACGAGCTCCTGATGGACTTTGCGGCTGAGAAGGATTTTATTCATTATGAGATTTCCAATTTTTGCCGCCCGGGATATATATCGGGGCATAATACCTCTTACTGGCTGCAGGAAACATATCTGGGTATCGGTCCATCGGCTAATTCATACAACGGTTGTTCGCGGCAATGGAATATCCGCAACAACAGCAAATACATCAAGGAGATCAATCGTGGCATCATTCCCTGCACTTCTGAAATTCTGACACCCACCGACCGCTTCAATGAATATGTTTTAACCTCCCTTCGTACCCATTGGGGAGCCGATATTAAAGAGATTGAACGGGAATTCGGGCCCGTCTGCCTTGATCATTTCCTGATTGAATCCAGGAAACTATTACATGAGGGCAAAATGGAAGCGAGGGGCGGCAAATATACCATAAGCCGCAAAGGGAAATTTTTTGCCGACGGCATAATTTCCGATCTCTTTATCACTTCCTGAGCGGATATGAAACAATCTCCCATGCCGGTTTTCCGCTTGTGGAAAAATGCACCAATATATCAGGGGCTTCAATTTATTATGTATCAGTGCCACTGATACATAATAAAAATGGCACAGATTTGATGAAAGAGAAATGACCGGGTTTTTCCGGCCCGGCCCGGATTTAGTTTTAGTACAGCAGATTGTCTGTTGTCATTACGCGGTTAATGAGGTTTTATTCCCGCGGGATTGCCGGATTACAGGAAATTCTTTACCGGTTAACAAGCTATTTCATTGCTGGATTGCCGGATCAAAAGATTGCTTCTTAATAGAAAAAAGGGTGAAAAAAAAATTCTATAAAATCGGCATTTCAGGTTCCTACGGAGGTCTGAACCTTGGAGATGAGGCAATTCTTCATTCCATTATAGAAAATCTGAAGGGGTCCCTCCCTGTAAAAATCCGGGTATTTTCCAGGAACCCTGAAGATACCCGAAAAAGGCATGATATCCAGAAAGCTATTGATGTGCGGGGCCTTTCAATGGATGAAATAAAGCCGGAGATCAAGGATCTGGACCTGTTTATTCTGGGCGGCGG
>SKQJ01000399.1 GCA_007119075.1 Bacteroidales bacterium
AGTTCGACTATCATGTTACGTGCAACATTTTCAAAATCATTTTTTAATCATGTGAAGCGTCCGGTGACCTGGCGAGCAGGATCTTTCCGTGGATTAGCTCCGCGATCCCCGGACGGCTTTCCTTACCGGAAAAACATTTTCCGGAGCCATGTACAAAGATAGCTGTAAATTGGATAAAAAGCCCTTGTTGATACCGGCACTCCGCTAACCCGGGCCGTTCAATGAAGAGATGCAAACAGGTCACACCCTTGTTAATCAGGGCAAACCTCCCCTGAACCCGGGATGCCGAAGTCACACGCTGCGGGAGCCCGCCGGTTAACAAGATCGGTGACGGGTCCGCCGCCGGTATTGCCAGGGAGGTTATTTGTCACCACATGGAGACGTGCAATGATTTTTGCCATATCCCTGCCAAAAGGAGTATCGGTACCTGCTTCAAAATGATATCCCCATTGCTGGTAAAATTCATCAATAACTCTTCCCCTGGGACTGAATTCGGTACACAGGGCCACAACATCCCAGGCAGTGTCGTCAACAATATATGCGCCATAATCCTGAAAGGCCCTTGCCAGGATCATTGCTGGGCCGTCATTGCCTGTTTCAAAATTCAATGAACGGAGATCCAGGTCCGGCCTTATAGCAAGCAATGCACCCATGCGACACTCGTATTCCGGACTCCCTTCAGAGCCGTATACCCGGGCAGCGTAGGAGTCGGCCGCCGGAGCAGGCCAACGGCGACCGCCGGTTTCTTCGTCAAAATGGAGGTACTTTGCGGCATAAACATTGATTTTCATAGCATGTCTGATTATACTGCCGGGTACGAGCTCCCCAAGCCTTATAGTGCCACCGATAGCTGACATGCCGCTGCCCCCGTGTGCCCCATGGATTCCCTCGTCGTAGATATTGACATCGGCAAAAGTGTACCTTGATGTACCATAGCTTCCCGCTTCACACCTTGCAAAGGGTTGTGTCTGTTTAATCGTCACCCCGTCAGGCATCAGGACGGCAAGGCCCGAATTGGGAGTAAGCCCCAGCCAGTTTTCACTGTTTATCACAAAATCATCCGGAATGGGAGCCCTGAAAATTTCCGGTCCTTCCTTCGGGCACCTGTCCCTGTCCCTGTGCCAGGCGGCATTGTTTGTATAGACCGGAGTAAGCGGAGCATCTGGCGTAAGTATAAGATAATCTTCGTCAGCGGTCATTCCTGCCTGAGCAGGAACTCCGATCCCCGCGTTTTTATAGACAGCGTCATGATGAATGGGCATATTCCAGATGGAAGTACGGGAAAATGGCAAAAGATAAGGATCCCGCTGGGCATAGTGACTTGTTGAAAAAAATATGGTGAGGGCAAAGAATAACACCGGAAACTTAAGCTTTTGCATAATATCTGTTTTTCTTTTTTTCAAAGAAAGCAATCTTTTTGTAAAAAGTTCCGATGGCATGTTGCTATTTCGGAAAATTTAGAGGGAGACCGGCACTTAAAGGCGGTTTAATCTGTGCCTTGATTTTCGAAAAACAGCTCCACAACCTTTTTGAACCGGGCGTTCAGGACTTTGAGACGATTCTGGTTTATTTCCATGGCTGAAGGGTTGAACCACCGGTCATCGAGATACAGGCAGCGGTTCATTTCTATCTGTATCCAGGGAACAGGCCGTTTGCCGTATTTTTTAGTAATATAGCCCCCTGCGAAAGGCTCATTGATAGTTACATGTGACTCCCGTATCCTGAACACTTCCCTGAATGACTGTGCCAGCCTTTCTGTTACAGGAAAATCGCAGGCTTTTCCGTGGTTGTTGCCCAGCGTGATTACCGGGCGGTCCATTCCCGGATCCGGAGCTATATCCGGAGCTTCTGCAGCCATGGTATGGCAATCAAAGGCAAATTTAATATCCTCGTGCATCACTGCCTGTTGTATGCGGTAATGATACTCAACATAGTATCTTGAAAGCAGTTTTTTAATGAAATATGCATCTTTAAGGTAATCGCTCTTGTAGATCTCCTTATTGTAGCAGGTATGGCTTTTGACAACACCGTCCGGGTTGGCAGGCGGGAGATCGTCAGGCGAGCGGTTCATGTCAACTATAGCCCGGAATATATCTGCAGCTATCACCATTCTTGCGGTGCCTTCTACTGCGTAAATTTCCCTGGAAAAGGGATCTGAATCTTCAATTAGCTCTTTGACTCCCAGTTTAAGCTTGCCTTCTGCCTCAGGAGGGATCTTGTCGCCACCATGAGGAATAGATATTAGAAGCGGATAGGTTTTTTCCATTATGCCGGTCTTTTATGTCCCAGCCGGGAGGAGATCAGACTCCCGGCCTGAATTTCGGATCAATCCTGTACCTGAGCTTTTGATTCTTCTCATAATACTTGCTCAATGCCACTTCGAACAGCTTGATAATCATTTCATCATACGAAAATCCTGCATATCCTGCAGCAGACATATAGGATCCGGTAGATATGAGACTGGCCATCGAGTTAAGCTCCAGAAAATAAAAATTCCCATCCGCATCCATTCTCAGGTCAGCCCTGGCATAATCCTTTAATCTTAGCAGCGAGAAAAAAAGTATAGCCTTCTTCTGTAATGATATCAGGAGGTTACCGGTAATGTCATCAGCTATAAGCTTTTGTTTTGGCTGGAGGAGTTTCTGCTCGCTTGTATAAATCTCATCGGGATTTCCTCCCAGGTCGATTTCAACCAGGGGAAGACATTCGATATTATTTCCGTTCCCAAGAAGGCCAAGGGTAAATTCCCTTCCCCTGATAAATTTTTCAGCGATTACTGACTGCTGGAATTCATCGAGAAGACAGTTTGCAAGTTCGGTCAGCTCCTCAAGCTTGCGGGCAATCTGAACACCCGAGGAGCCTGCTTCATAGACTGGTTTAAGGATTACGGGAAATTCAAAATCCTGCGCAAAATCTTCAGGTGAATTGATGAGCCAGAAAAAGGGGGTGAGAATGTCATTTTTATTCATCAGTATCTTGGACATGACTTTATCCAGGGCAAGGGTATGTCCGAACGGGCCGGAGCCAAGGTAAGGCAGACCCAGCATTTCAAGAATGGAAGGTATATGGGAATACCTGCTTTCTCCCTGGATCCCGTATGCCAGGTTGAAAACAAAGGGCAGATCGTCTTTTCCGGAAGAAAGATCCCTCAGTTTCTCAAACATATCCAGATTGCCGTCAATCAATCTGACATCGTAGCCACGATTTATAAAAACCGCTTCAATTTGTTTTATGGCCGAGATGGGATAAATCTCGGTATTCTGTCTTCCCAGTTTGCTTATGACCCTGTCAAGGTCTTCATTATATATGATGATAATTCTCATTGTATGATTCTATATACCTGCAACATAGCCGTCGCGTCGCAGATCGGCGATTCCCTGAAGGCCTCCCCCATCCTGTTTTATTAATATGGCGTGGAGCGATCCCAGGTAGAATGACCAGGGATCCAGTTCTTTTATCCGGTATCCTTTATCTTCCAGGTATCCGGTCAATCCCGCAGGAAACCTTTCTGCCTCGAGGCTGACGAGTCCGCCAAGGGAACAGTGAAATCTTGGGGCCTTCATCGATGCGCATGCAGGCATCCCGAATTCGGTAATATTCAAAAGGAACTGCGTGATGGTCGAAAGCACCCTTTCGCTTCCCGGACTGCCCACGGCCATCCATATTTTATCGTCATTATAAATCAGGGTCGGCGAAACGGTTGCCCATGGCACATGGTTGGGGCGCAGGTAATAGGGATGTTCCGGCCTCTCATACTCAAAATCGCACAGGTAATTGTTATAGAGAAATCCCAGTCCCCCTGCGGCCGCCTTGCTGCCGTAAACCCTTTCGATCGACTGGGTCAGGCTAACGGCCATGCCATCCTTATCGATTACCGACAGATGGGTTGTTTCCCCTGAATCCTCATCCGGCGTGGGAACCACGGGGAGTAGATTTATTTCAAGCTTGTCAAGAATTACTGCCATTATTTTTTTTATGTAGCGTCTGTCGAACATATTTTGGTCCTGGTCGGTAAATGGCGCAAAAATAGGGTGGAAAGGCTTGCCGTCTCTCTGAAGCAATGCTTTGCGGAGTATGTGGATCAATAGCAGGTCCTTTTTGAACTCCTCCCCGAAGTCAAACCGGGGAGGAACGAAATCGAGCATCGCAAGGGCGAACAATAAAGGTTTTCCCGCTCCCGGTGGTGGCATGGTGTGTACCTTCAGTCCTCTGAATGTTCCGGAAAGAGGAGGCTTTTCAAGTGGCCACGGCAACAATACCAGGTCGTCATACCTTAGCAGGCCTCCGTTTTCCCTCATATCAGCATCGATCATTTTTGCTGTTTTGCCATTATAAAAGTCTTCCACGCCTTCATCGACAATTCTTCGCAACATCACGGCAAGGTCTGGCTGCCTGAAGGTTTCACCCACTTCATAGGGCTGATTATTCTTAAGGAAATACCTGGCTCCCGAGCCGGAATGTACTTTTTCGAAATTGGGCTTTTCCCGGTTCTGCCATTGATTCTGCATCCTGGTAATGGGGTATCCTTCTTCTGCTAAGTTGATCGCCGGCTCCAGGACTTCCTGCCATCTCAGCTTGCCGTATCTTTTGTGAGCAAAGGCAAGGGTGGCAGGAGTGCTGGGCACGGTTGCAGCGCGGTATCCTATAGCCCGGTCTTCTTCAGTGATAGCAGAAACGTGAGCCAGCGACGGAGCTCTCGAAGAACCATCAATTGCTCTTGAGCGGCCTTTATAGGAAATCAGTATCATTGTCTGCCCCCCCATCCCACTGCCCTGTGGCTCTGAAACTCCCAGGGTGAACGCGGCAGCAACGGCCGCATCAACGGCATTTCCTCCTTTTTTCAGGACCTCTATGCCCGCCAGTGTCGCTGGTTTTGAGGCGGTGCTGACCATTGAATTTTGAGCAGCTGCACATTTGCCATCATCGGAAGGCTTGAAATTATTTTCAGCTTTTTTTATGTTTTGAATTATATCGAACTCTGAGTTTTTCATGCGTGGTAAAATATTTTTGCATTCCTGTATCCAGAAGCTTGATTATCATATCCTCGAATGTATAACCGGCAATCCGGGCGGCAGCCATGAAAAATCCGGTGGACTGCAGGCCGGCCATTGAATTGATCTCAAGGAAATAATATTTCCCCTGGTCATCGATTCTCATGTCCACCCTGGCATAATCCCGCAGGCGGAGGATCCTGAAAAGGGCTTTTGCATGTTGCTGCATTTCATTCAGCATCTTCTCCGGCAAGTTTGCCGGTTTTGTATGGGGTTCTTGTTTTTTCTGATCACTTGTATATGGCTTGTCACCTTCGTCGCCGAGATCGTTTTCTATAACCGGCAAAAATTCAATATCGTTTAAATTGCCAATAAGTCCGAGGGCATACTCCTTTCCTTTAATGAAGCGCTCTGCAAAAGCGGGTTGTTCAAAGTCCTCAAATAGCCCGGCGGCGGACTCCTTCAGTTCTTCCCGGTTATTGACGACCTTCATGCCGAACGAGCTTGTTTCCATCGCTGTTTTCAGTATGGCAGGAAAATCAACCTCTTTGTTCAGATCGTCAGTGGAATAGAAAACCCTGAAATCGGGAGTTGGAATACCGTTTTCTTTCATCAGCATTTTGGTTGCGATCTTATCCAGGGCCAGGGTATGCCCGAACGGACCCGAACCAAAATAAGGCAGGCCAAGCATTTCAAGAATGGAGGGGATATGGGTATACCTGCTTTCTCCCTGGATTCCATATGCAAGGTTGAACACAAAGGGGATCATGTCTTTTTCGTTGCTTACATTGCGAAGCTTGTCGAACATATCAACATTACCGTCGATTAACCTCACATCATAATCATGATCCAGGAAGATTTTCTCAATTCTTTTAATGGCTTTTTCATCGTAAAGCTCTTTGTTCTGCCTGCCGAATTTGCTGATTACCCTGTCAAGGTCTTTGTTGTACAGAATTACGATCCTCATAATTACCGATTAATTTCAAATAGAAGAACGGCTTGCGTTTTCCTAAAAAAGCGCCTCTATACAAATTTACTAAATATTCATAGCATAAACCACAGGTTGGATTTTGGACTGGGCACGAATTTTACTACACAGGTTGGATTTTGG
>SKQJ01000053.1 GCA_007119075.1 Bacteroidales bacterium
GCTTTGCCCTTGTATATTATGTTGTTCCTGCTTTCGAAGCTGAAGGGGACTGAGCCGTTGTTTCCCAGGGTATATATCTGATTGACCTTGTCGAATACGGTATGATGGACAAGACCGTTGAAATCATCCAGTTTATTGTTTTGCCGGTCGGTGACAATGCCTGAAATCGTAACCCTGCTTAAAGCCTTGAGAGTATCGAGCGGATTGTTGACGGGGGTTTCGTTCACCGAGGTGAATTCGATCCTGAATTCCGGTATCGCCAGCTTCATGGAGGGGTCGCCCAGCAGGACAAAATTTCTTTTGTTCAATGTGCCGGGCGTATTTATCTTGGTTAATCTCATAACATCACCAAGCCGCATTTCATACCCGTTGTGATATCTTTCAAGAATAAAACGGTTAAAATTCTGGTTAAGAAGAAAGTTCTCATAAGCATATACCAGCCGCGTGGTTGAAAACAGGGCTATGGCACCGCCTCCCGGGTTAAGGAAAAGCCACTCGCCGGCAGATACTCTTGAAGGATTGTCGAAGCGGCTGAAATCGCAGGTGGCCGTCATGAAAACGGGCAGTCGGTCCCTGTTTTTCCAGGAAAGGACATCGTTTACGTCTATAATGTTTTCATCGGCAAGCATCCGGTCATTTCCATGACCTATATAGTTTATTACAAGGGCGCCTTTGCGGATACGCTCGTTTATTGCATTGTTGACGCCGGGATATCTCTGTCCGACCGATGTGCCGATTTTTGGCCAGGCATCAAGGTATATTTTTTCAATATTGTATGCCGGGTACCCGGCCCTTAATCTTTCAGCAAGAATATCGGCCTGATTCATATGCAGGTTATTGTCGCCGTCATCTCCTATAAAGCAAAGGACATTCTGCCAGTCATCCATGTTCGATTCGTATCCGATTATCTTATTTACAGCTGCATGTGCCTGGTCGGCCGTGGTTACGGGAAGACGTCCGATGCCGATATCCAGCAGTCCCTGTAAAACGGCATTTGAACCACCCGGTTCCCCTTCATCCTTATCCAGCAACCCGAAAAAATCGTCGCTTACGAAAGATCTGATCGGATGGACAGAGTTCCCGGACTGGAACGTGGGAACGAAGTTGATGCCGGAAGGGTCGCCGGGCCTGTTGTCATAGGTCCCTTTGCCGAAGAGGAGCAGATACCGGGGCATCTCAGATTCGTGTGCCGCCCTCTCATACAGCATTCTTACAAAATTTCTGATGGCTGTAACATCGGGTTTGCCTGAAGAGAATTCATTGTAGATCTGTTCAGGTGTAACCGTAATAACCTGGAGCCCGTCGCTGTTTCGCCGGTGTTCGGCCAGCCTGGCTGCTGCCGGCATAAACAGGGGGGGAGCGACGATTATCATATCGGCGCGTCTTATCCCGTGCAGATTCTGATTTTGCACCCTGCCTACTATCACGGGTTTCAGGTACGAGTCTCCGTTAAAGGCAACATACTGCTGAAGACGGTCGGTGCGATCCCTGAAGATGGTCGTGGTTCCTGATAGACTCGTGCTGATCCCGGAGATGTCGGACGGGTCGGTTATATCCCATATCCTTGCCGCTGAAGGAGTGTTTGAAATCCTGAATTCTGCTACCCTGCCGTCGCCGGCCGACAGCCGGTCGCGAAAATGCATCTGTGTGCCTGTCATCGTCAGGGAGCGCCGGGCGTTCAGCAGGAGGTAATCCAGCCATCCTTCCGCGGAAGGGGTATTCTGGTTATATCTTACTGAAAGGTCTATCCTGTCGCCGGTGGCGGCAAAAGCGGCGGTGCCTTCGTTTTCATCCGCGTAAGCGGTGGTATTGTTTCCGAAGATCACACGTGAGAAGTTAATATGGCTGAGAGGGGCGGAGTTAAAGCTTGCCGTGAATGAAGAGGAAACGGGAGCTCTCGCAGTTGCTTTCCATTTAAGCCTGACTTCCCGTTCCGTTTTCAGATTTGGAAAGGTAAAGGAAAAGGTGCGGGTGGTTACCGTCCTGAAAAGTTCCCCCCGCCATTCCCTCCCGGAACCGATAAGATTTACCAGGCGCTCCTGGTGAAAAAGATAATCATCGAATTCTTCGACGATGATGCCGGCCTGCTGTGAAGGGGGATTCCTTGTTTCGATGCGCCCCTTTCCCCCGGACGAAGAGGTTATGAAATAATAGCTTCCGTCGGAATACAAATGAGGCTCGTGTTCAAATATGCCGGCTGACTGGTTATAGTTCCAGGCTACGGGTCCCTGCCCGTAAAAAAGGATAAAGTCTCCCTGGCTGAAAACCCCGTTGCTGCCCGTGCTCATATAAATTCGATTCTCCACCAGGTCATTGATTACCGGTTCGCTGTTCATTTTCGGCAGCATTCTGTTCCCGTTGCCAAAAACCCTGACATTGCCGGGGTTCTGAATGCCCATTTCAACCAGGTCGCTGTAGGTAAGCCTGTAAATGCCGTCCTCCGTGGTTTTAACCATCACCCAAGTGCCTGCGGAAAGCACCGAATTATCGGGATAGGGCTGCCCGGCGATTTCTTCGGTCGATTTAAGCGGAGCATCTGATGGAGCAAAACTATAGGAAAATGAGACCAGCTTTTCGATTGAACCGGTTACGGGGTTTCTTCTGACCGGAACGAAAGATATGCTGAGTGCCGGTTCGCCCCGTGTCCTGCTCCATTCCTGGTGAAGCTCTATTTCGCTGTCAATGCTGCCTGTATTTCCTGTTGTCGCGAGCTCCCTTTCAGTGAGCGGCTCAAAGCTCATGTCGGTCAGGGCAACTATATGACCGGGATAATATTCAGGCTCAAAAAGCAGTTCGCTGAATACAGGAAGATATGCAGCGGCTTCTCCGGATTTTTTACCGTCAAAGTGCAGGTGTCTCCGGCCCTGGCTGTTTGCCGGATGAGGATCGGGTTGTGCGGTCCCATCGTTCCAGACGATGATGCGGCCGTTCCGGGTCATTTGCGCATCAACCGGCAGACTGGCAAGCAGGATCACAAATATCAGCACCCTGTTCATCAATCTGATGAACAACCGGGAAATAGTGACCGGCCCCAGGACAAAGCCGCATGGTTTATTCATTATATTTTGCCTGCCGAAGTCTGGTGCGGCTCTCATACCTGGAAAAATGCTAATAAAAAAAATACGGAGGGCAAACTAAAACTATGCAAGGCTCCGTTTATTTTGTTGTATCCGGCATAAATTTGTTAAAAATTTTTAATTAAACGGTAACTTATTTCCTATTATTGTCGTAATAATGTGAGTATTGATGTATTTGATATATATGCCGGCTCCCGCAAAGGACCCTGTTTTTCAGGATGAAACGTGCCGTTTTATGGCGTCGGATAAGATCATTAAATATTAAGAATTACTATATTTGGGACTTGATTAAACACTAAATTACTATGAGAATCAGAGGCATTTTTTCGATTATTGTTACGGCAATTCTGGCAAGTTCCTGCGGACTGCTCGGAGGCGGCGGATCTGAAGCTTCCTCTACAACGGGCTGGAGATATAATGATCCGGAAATGGGCGGGTTTGAAGTGAAGGCTCTCTATGAGCAGGAGACCGGACCCGGACTTGTTTTTGTCGACGGCGGAACCTTCACCATGGGACGTGTCCAGGATGATGTGATGTATAACTGGAACAATATACCCCGGAGGGTCAGCGTGAGCTCATTCTACATGGATGAGACCGAAGTCGCAAACGTCGATTACAGGGAATACCTCCACTGGCTGCGCAGGGTATATCTTGATTATCCGGAGGTATACAGGAATGCGCTGCCCGACACCACTGTCTGGAGAAGCCCGCTCGGTTACAACGAGCCTTACGTGGAAACCTATTTCAGGCATCCTGCCTTCAACGATTACCCCGTGGTGGGTGTCAGCTGGCTTCAGGCAAACGATTATTGCAACTGGCGCACAGACAGGGTCAACGAGATGATTCTGATCCGGGAAGGAATCCTGGAGTGGGATCCCAACCAGATCAATGAAAACAATTTCAACACGGACGCCTATCTTGCCGGTCAGTATGACGGGCTGGTCCGTCAGAACCTCCAGGATATTGCTACCGGCGGGGAACGCCGCGTGCAGTTTGAGGATGGGCTGCTTCTTCCTAAATACAGGCTCCCTACAGAGGCAGAATGGGAATTCGCCGCCCTCGGCCTTATCGGAAATACATATGAGGAACGTATCTACGGAAGAAGGATATATCCCTGGGACGGTCATCATACAAGGAATGACTCACGGAGGGACATTGGAAAAATGCGTGCCAACTTTGTCCGCGGCAGGGGTGATTACATGGGCGTCGCCGGCTTCCAGAGCGAAGATTCCGAAATAACCGCCCCGGTAAGGTCTTACTGGCCCAATGACTATGGGCTGTACAATATGGCCGGCAATGTGAACGAATGGGTCCAGGATGTATACAGGCCTATGTCTTTCTTTGACGTCGATGAATTCCGGCCCTTCCGGGGGAATGTGTTCACAAAATTAGTGACTGACGATGAGGGCAATATTGCCCAGAAGGATGAGCTGGGACGGCTGCAAAGAGAGCATATCAGCGAGGAAGATGCTTTCGGCCGGAGGAATTACAGCCAGGCCGATTATATCAATTACCGCGATGGCGACAGGATGTCCAGTTTAGCGTTTGACGCTGAGGATGACGGGACAGGCAGAGCCCTTATGTACGCACAGGATGAAGATGACTTCACCTCCCTTATCAATGACGAGGTGAGGGTCTATAAAGGCGGATCATGGAGGGACAGGGCTTTCTGGCTTTCACCCGGTGAAAGGCGTTTCCTGCACCAGGAAGAGGCACGCGATGACCTGGGTTTCCGCTGCGCCATGAACAGGGTAGGAGGTTCGGCATCAAGAAGAAGGTAACTTAGATCACATATTGTTTTGTCCGGAAACCTCATTTATCAGATGAGGTTTCTTATTTGCAATAATTGGATACAAGGGAGCTATACAGACTGTTTATTGATTCTTCGGGAGTTGCGACCGACAGTCGCGCCGTTGCGCCCGGAAGCATTTTCTTTGCACTGCGCGGGGAAAATTTCGATGGCCACGCTTTTGTCAGCCGGGCGATCGAAAGCGGCTGCAGTATGGCCGTAATCGATGACGCCGGTTTTGCCATTAAAGGCAAAACCATCTTGACCGGCAACGTGCTCCTTTCATTACAGCAGCTGGCTTGTTTCCACCGGCAGCATTTTGATATACCGGTGCTGGCAATAACCGGCTCAAACGGCAAAACCACCTCCAAGGAACTGGTTCGCGATGTTCTGTCGTCCCGATACAGCACTCTTGCCACCCGGGGGAATCTGAACAACCATATAGGGGTGCCGCTGACCCTGGCTGATCTGAAGAGATCCCATCAGATCGCCATTATTGAAATGGGCGCGAATCATATCGGGGAGATCGACAATCTCTGCAACATTGCCATGCCTGATCACGGACTGATTACCAATATCGGCAGCGCCCACCTTGAAGGCTTCGGTTCCCCGGAAGGGGTCCGGAAGGCCAAGAGCGAACTGTTTCGCTATCTGAAAAAAACCGGCGGCAGGGCATTTCTCAATACCCTCCGGCCCGAACTGAATGAGCTTTCCGAAGAAATAAGGCTTGATTTCATACCCTTTGGCACCACAGAGGAATGTTTCGTGGCCGGCGAATTGACCGGATCGGGTGAATTCCTTGAAATTCAGATCAAATCCAGAAAATTTGGTGAATCCTTTGACCTGATGACCCGCCTGACCGGCTCATACAATTTTGAAAATGTGCTGGCCGCCGTCTGTATCGGGACATATTTCGGGGTTTCACCAGGAGAAATAAAAAAAGCAGTGGAAAATTACGTCCCCGAAAACAACAGATCACAGATTGTCCAAACCGTGACAAACAAGCTGCTGCTGGATGCCTATAATGCCAATCCCGACAGTATGAAGGCCGCCCTTGTTGATTTCTTTTCGATGCCCGGGGAAAACAAATCGGTGATACTCGGCGATATGTTCGAGCTCGGCCCGTATGCGGCCGAAGAACACCAGAAGATCGTTGA
>SKQJ01000355.1 GCA_007119075.1 Bacteroidales bacterium
ATTTGTATTATTCGCCCAAAATAGTTATTTATGTCGTCTTAATTACAAGTAATAGTGAAAACTTTATCACATGTGGCAATAACCGGTGATTTTTCTGTCATAAAAAGAGCATGGATCCTGGTTCTTTTTGCGGCAGTCCAGCTTATCATTACACCTGCTTCAGCCCAAAGAATTTATGTTGACGGTAATATTTTCAAGGTAGACGGCAGGCAGATATGGATAAACGGGACCAACACTCCCTGGAACAGGTGGAATGAATTCGGTGGGAATTTTGATGAAAGCTTCTGGCGGGAAGAATTCGCAAGACTTGTTATATATGGGGTCAATTCCACCAGGGTATGGCTATCCTGTGATGCAGACGGGCATGTCCGGATAACGGAAAACGGTTACGTCACCGGACCGACTGAAAAATTCTGGAACGATGTTGACAAATTGATGGAAATAGCTGAAGAATACCAGATATATATCATTTCCGCAGCTATCTCCTTTGATCATGTCCGTCAGGGAAGAGACGTGGCAGCATGGAAAAAAATGTATGGGGATCCGGAAAATCGTCAGTCATTTGTGGATAATTATATCATTGAGCTGGTAACCCGCTACGGTGACAATCCCTGGTTCTTCGCCGTAGATGTTTCAAATGAAATTGAATGGGTCTGGGAAAACCACGATGTTGACCGGGAAGATGCCATTGACCTGATCGCGAGGGTTGCCAACGGGGTGCATGAAAACAGCGACATCCTGGTGACCCAGGGAATGGGGGCCGGACCAAAGTACTGTTCAACAGGACCAGATGGATTCGAGGAAGGAAACGTTGTTAGTGATGAATCCCTGGGTTCAAAACAACCCGGGGCATACCTGGATTTTTACAAGCTGCACTACTATGAGTGGCAGAACCGGTGGTTTTCGAATCCGTTCGACAGGTCTCCCGAAGACTGGGGAATAGATGATAAGCCATGTGTAATAGGTGAATGCAGGGCCAATGGCACAAATGCCGGTTATACCTATCCGGAAGCTGTCACAAGGGCATTTGGCCTGGGATGGCAGGGAATTATGCCGTGGACTTCAAACCCCATTGGCCACCTTGGAACGATATATGACCATGGGCCGGGAAGCCTTGCCTTTACCCGTGCCCACCCTGACCTGGTTTATCCTGTTTCAGGCCCCCAAACCATAGAGGTTACCGGGGTAGGGATATTGCCCTCAGAAGAAACCATGGAGGTGAATACCAGTCTGCAATTAAAGGCTATCCCGGACCCTGAGAATGCATCCAACCAATATCTTTCCTGGAACAGCAATGATGAAACCATTGCCACTGTAGATGCCGGCGGACTCGTAACGGCCATTGGTCCGGGAAATTTTATTATTGAAGTTGTCACGCATGATGGCGGCTTTACCGACCAAAGGGAACTGATTGCCGAAGATCCCCTGGTTGCGGTCACCGGTATAACTGTATCGCCTGATTCCGGCACTGTTGAAATAGCCGAAACAATAAAAATAGATGCGACGATAACTCCCTCAAATGCATCAAACCAATCTATAACCTGGTTATCGGCCGACACAGGTATTGCGGCTATAAGCACCGATGGTCTTGTAACCGGTGTGGCAGAGGGCTCGGTTATCATTACAGCCACAACAGAGGATGGCGGTTTCCAGGCAAGTGCCGAAATTACCGTAACTGATATTTCAACAGGAATTTCCGGGTCACTGTCCGTCGAAGTCCCGGACCAGAACATCACCATTGCCCCAAATCCTGCCGGTTCCTTCACAATCATTAATGTTCCATCCGGGATAAAAAGTGCGCGGCTGTCAATAATCGATATAAACGGCATTTTACTGAGGGAGAAGATCCTTGATGAAGGAGACAACTTACTTTACCTTGATGAGTTTAAAAGAGGTATATACATTATGAGAATAACAAACCAGACCGATGACGTTGCCATCAGGCTTGTGGTAACGCATTCCCTGTAAATTACAATTCACCCTCAACCATAAGTCCCAATGTACATTAAACCAATAGGAAAGGCGCTGGTAGTTATAGCTTCAATCTTTTTCCCCTTAATAACCATCGGTCAGTCCGGATCACCTTTTATTATTGTTGATCAGTTCGGGTATCTTCCCAATGCCCCGAAAGTTGCGGTAATCAGGGACCCCCAGGTTGGCTTTGATGCTGATTATTCTTTCACCCCGGGCAGAGTCTACGCCCTTGTTGATGCTGCTACCGGTGAAAAGGTATTCAAGGGGGCCCCCGTATCGTGGATGAACGGCATGACCGATCCTTCCTCCGGCGACAGGGTCTGGCATTTTGATTTTTCCGAATTTTCGAGGACAGGAACCTGGTTCGTGCTGGATGTGGAGAATGATGTCCGTTCATTCCGGTTCAGTATCTCTCCCTCGGTTTATAATGAGGTGCTCAGGCAGGCGATGCGTACCAACTTCTACCAGAGGTCCGGTTTTCCAAAAGAGGAGCCTTATGCAGAGTCAGCATGGGCCGATGGTGCCAGCCATCTCGGCCCCGGCCAGGATAAAAATGCCCGTCTTTTCAGCGACAGGGATAACCCTGCCACCGAAAGGGATGTGAGCGGCGGATGGTACGATGCGGGCGATTACAACAAGTACACCAACTGGAATGCCAACTATGTTATCCTGATGATGCTGGCTTATATAGAACGGCCTGAGGCGTGGACCGATGATTACAATATACCCGAATCGGGTAATGGCATTCCCGATATCCTGGATGAGGCTAAGTGGGGACTCGAACATTTGCTGCGCATGCAGGGAAAGGACGGAGGGGTTCTGAGCGTGGTGGGGGCCAGCCATGCCAGTCCGCCGTCGGCGGCAACGGGACCAACCCTTTACGGTCCGCCAAACACATCGGGAACCCTGAATACGGCAGCTGCCTTTGCCCTGGCTTCTGTAGTTTACCGTTCCACCGGAATGAATGATTTTGCCGGCATTCTTGCGGAAAGGGCCGGGATGGCCTGGGCCTGGGCTGAAATTTATCCCGATTCACTGTTCAGGAATAATGATCATAATTATGGATCAAGGGGACTTGCTGCCGGGCAGCAGGAGACGAGTGATTACGGCCGATTGGTTGCAAAGCTGCGCGCAGCCTGCTTTCTTTTTGGGCTTACAGGCAATGAAAAGTATCACAGGTTTTTTTATGAAAACTATAACCGGACCAACCTTTTAGCTAGAGATACAGCCGATCCTTTTTCGGGCGATCACCAGGATTTCCTTTTATACTATACCACCCTGGAAGGATCAATTCCCTCAGTGGCAGACGTGATCCGCCAGGCATACATCAATGCCATGCTCAATGGCAGCGAAAACTGGCCGGCCGTTACGGGGAAAAAAGATCCTTACCTGGCCCATATAAACCGTTACTCCTGGGGCAGCAACAGCACAAAATCGGTACAGGGCAATATGTATATCAACCTGCACCAGTATAACCTGGGCGTACTGGATTCTGCTTTGCTGGCCGGTGCAGCCTCCGGATACATCAATTATATTCATGGGGTTAACCCGCTTAACTTCAATTATCTTTCAAATATGTTCCGTTTCGGGGCCGATCACGGGGTGAGAGAGTTCTATCATGCCTGGTTCACTGATGGTAGTCCGCTATGGGACCGGGTGGGGGTCTCCACCTATGGCCCTGCACCCGGATTCCTGACCGGCGGAGCCAATCCACGGTATGACTGGGATAACTGTTGTCCCGACGGATGCAGGACGGAAGCAAACAACCAGCTCTGCTTTTCCGAATCAATTTCACCTCCCAGGGACCAGCCGGACAAGAAATCCCACAAGGATTTCAATACATCATGGCCGCTTAACTCATGGGAGATCAGCGAAAATCAACTGAAATACCAGCTTAACTATATACGCCTGCTTTCAAAATTTGTAAACCCGGAGTATGACTGTAACGGCGACCTTCACGGCAATGCCTTCTATGATGCATGCGGCATATGCGCAGGCGGCAATACCGGAAGGATTCCTCAGGATATTCCCGGAAACTGTGAAATATGGGTCTTGACCCTGGCTGCTGATAACGGTTCGGTATCGGGCGGGCAATCAGGAGAAATTTATTCTAACGGGGAAATGGTAATGCTTGCTGCAATACCCGGCAGCGGGTACCGGTTCGACGGCTGGAGCGGCGATGCAGGCGGATATGACAATCCACTTGCCGTAGCAATGAACAGTGACAGGAAGATCATCGCCAGATTTGTCAAAATTAATTAATGCTCAATTTAATAAACCAGTCAGAATAAGCATGGTCCCAAAAAAAACACATGAAAAAATTAAATCACATTTTCAGAAAGATCATAATTGCTCTTGTCTGCATCGCGGGATTTATAAATCTGAACGGTCAGTCCGATTCGCCTTTTATAATTGTCGATCAGTTCGGATACCTTCCCGGTGCACCTAAAATTGCTGTTATCAAAGACCCTCAGATTGGATTTGATTCCGGTAATTCGTTTACGCCGGGAAGCCTTTATGCCGTGGTCAATTCCGCATCGGGCGATACGGTTTTTGCCGGTTCTCCCGTATCATGGAAGAATGGAATGACCGATCCTTCATCGGGCGACAAAGTGTGGCATTTTGATTTTTCTGAAGTATCGGCAAACGGAACCTATTATGTGGTCGATGTAGAGCAAAAAATCAGCTCCTATCCGTTCAGGATCTCCCCTTCGGTATATAACGAGGTGCTCCGGCAGGCTGTGCGTACCTTCTTTTACCAGCGGTCGGGCTTTGCCAAGGAGGAGCCATATGCAGAGCCCGGCTGGGCTGACGGGGCGAGCCATATCGGTCCCGGCCAGGACAAGAATGCCCGCCTGTTCAATGCCACCAACAATCCTGATACCGAAAGGGATGTCAGCGGGGGCTGGTATGATGCCGGCGATTACAATAAGTATACAAGATGGAATGCCGGTTATATCGTACTGATGATGCAGGCCTATATTGAGCGACCGGAGGTATGGACAGATGATTTCAATATCCCCGAATCGGGCAACGGAATACCCGATCTTCTGGATGAGGCAAAATGGGGTCTTGACCACCTTCTGCGGATGCAGAATGAGGATGGGGGCGTGTTGAGCGTGGTAGGGGCAGCCCATGGCAGTCCGCCATCCGCCGCCACCGGCCCCAGCCGTTACGGTCCGCCAAGCACATCGGCCACACTGGGGGGTTCGGCGGCTTTTGCAATTTCATCGGGAGTCTATCGCTCAATCGGCATGACGGAGTTTGCAGATATCCTGGAAGAAAAAGCAATCGCAGCGTGGGACTGGGCGGATGAAAATCCGAACGTGTTATTTCGCAATAACGATGCTGCCTATGGTTCATCGGGGCTGGCGGCAGGACAACAGGAGACCGACGATTACGGGAGGCTGATGGAAAAGCTCCAGGCCGCCTGTTTTCTGTTTGAGCTTACCGGCGACGATAAATACAGGGAGTTTTTCGATGCCAGCTACAATCAGGTTAACATGTTCGCCTGGAGCTTTGCCTTTCCTTTCCAGTCACGGAACCAGGATTTTCTTATCCATTATACAACAATTGAGGGGGCAACACCCCAGGTGGTCAGCCATATAAGGCAGGTCTACGGCAATGCAATGATGACCGGAAGCGAGAACTGGCCTGCGATTACGGGAAAGAAAGACCCTTATATGGCCCACATAAAGGATTATACCTGGGGCAGCAACGGAGTAAAATGCAGGCAGGGAGGGATGTTTTACAGCCTCTTGGATTATGGTTTTGATTTGCTTGACTCGGCTGAAATAGCTGATGCAGCAATTGGTTATATCAATAATATTCACGGTTTAAACCCACTGAATTTTAATTATTTGTCCAATATGTTCCGTTTGGGTGCAAACAACGGTGTCAGGGAATTCTTTCATTCCTGGTTCCGGCAAGGGAGCAGTACATGGGACAGGGTGGGGGTTTCCGAGCACGGGCCGGCACCAGGGTTCCTGACAGGAGG
>SKQJ01000259.1 GCA_007119075.1 Bacteroidales bacterium
CTGATCAAAGATCTGGAAGCGGAAATTTGCTCTTTCTCATATTCTGATATCTCCTACCAGAAAGTTATGGAGGTAAGCGCAATAGTAAATGCTGCAGGAGCAGATTTCAAGCTTCTGGGGCCGGCTCATACCCAGCTAAAGGCCAACAAGCCTGTTATAGCTGTGTGTGCAGTGAGGACAGGCTGCGGAAAAAGCCAGACCTCCAGAAAAGTGATCGGGATACTGATGGATCAGGGATTAAAGGTAGTGGCCATCCGCCATCCGATGCCCTATGGAAACCTGGCATTGCAAAAGGTGCAGCGCTTCGCCGGAATTGATGATCTGAAAAGGCACAAATGCACGATCGAGGAAATGGAAGAGTATGAGCCACACGTATCAAGGGGAAACATCATTTATGCCGGCGTAGATTACCAGGCCATTCTCCGGGAGGCTGAAAAAGAGGCGGATATCATAGTATGGGACGGCGGCAACAATGATTTCTCATTTTACCGGCCTGATCTGATGATAACTGTTACCGATCCCCACAGGGCAGGGCATGAGCTGACATATTATCCCGGAGAGGTTACGCTCAGGCTGGCAGACATTGTAATTATCAATAAAATGGACAGTGCCGCGCCGGAAGATATCCGCAAGCTGCGTGAAAATATCATCAAAGTCGCACCCTCTGCCACAATTGTTGATGCCGCCTCCCCCCTTTCGGTCGAAGATCCCGGACTTATAAGGGGCAAAAGGGTCCTTGTACTGGAAGACGGCCCGACCCTCACCCATGGCAACATGAAGATAGGCGCAGGAACGTTGGCAGCCAGCAAGCACGGTGCCAGCGAGATAGTTGATCCCCGGCCCTACCTGGTTGGTCGGCTTGAGGAAACCTTCAGGATCTACCCCGATATCGGCACTCTTTTGCCGGCTATGGGATACGGCGATGCTCAGATAAGAGACCTGGAGGAAACGATTAATGCGGCCGACTGTGATTCGGTAATTATTGCAACACCCATTGACCTTGGCAGGATTATCAGGATAAACAAGCCTTCCACCAGGGTAACCTACGAGCTTCAGGAAATCGGCAAACCGGACCTGAAGGATCTGATTCCCGCTTTCCTGAAAGCAAACGGGATTATATAGTTTGCGATTCCGGTTCATGCTGACCCTTCCGGGGAACCAAACGTGGCTGCACGGCTTGCCGGTATTGCGAATTAGGTGCTGCTTCGGCTGATTAATATAATTATCCCTAATTTTGTAAATAAAAACCTTGGAAAACGGGATGATCATCAAGACCACAGGCAGCTGGCATACCGTGCTTGATGACAACAGGAATGAGGTCCCCTGCAAGATCAAGGGGAAATTGAGGACCCACGGATTACGCAGCACCAACCCGGTGGCGGTTGGGGACAAAGTAAAATTTTACCGGCTTGAAAAGGAAAATACCGGCATCATTGCCGAAATTCTTGACCGGAAAAATTACATCATCAGAAGATCATCAAAGCTGTCGAAAGAATCGCACGTTCTCGCCGCCAACCTGGATCAGGCATTTTTAATGGTATCGCTTGTTTCACCCAGAACCACGCTAAGGTTCATTGACCGCTTCCTGGCAACAAGCGAGGCTTACCGGATCCCTGCCACCCTGATTTTCAATAAGACCGATATATACAGCAGCGACCTTCTTGAAGAAATGCACGAGCTGATGAAGATGTATGAATCGATCGGTTATGAAACGATCGGAACGTCTGCCTTGCTGAAAAAAGGAACAGAAGAGCTGAAAGAAAGAATGAAGGGGAAGATCAGCCTTGTTGCAGGCAATTCGGGTGTCGGCAAATCATCGCTCATCAATGCAATGGACCCTTCACTTAACCTCAGGACACGGCCGGTATCGGCGCATCACTCGACAGGTAAACACACTACAACTTTTTCCGAAATGTTCGAGCTTTCCTCCGGGGGGTTTATTATTGATACACCGGGGATAAAAGGATTCGGTATCATAGATATGGACAGGGAGGAGATATCCCATTTTTTTCCCGATATTTTTGCCCTTTCGGGGGATTGCCAGTACTATAACTGTATGCACATCAACGAGCCCAATTGCGCCGTAAAAAAAGCGCTCGAGGAAAACAGGCTGAGCATAAGCCGTTATGAAAGCTATCTCAGCCTGTTTTTTGACGATAAGGGAAAATACCGCACCTCCCGGTATTGAGATTAACCGTATCTCAAGCCCACGTGCCGGGCAAAGGGAGAAAAAAATGGCTAATAAGCTGTGATATTGTTTTATTTTTTATCTTTCAAGATTCAATTGTTTGAATAAGCGGATGAAACGAATCTACCTTTTCCTGCCTGTTATAATCCTGATACTGGTTCTGGCCAATATTTACCATTACACCAACATTCACGGGCATCAGGTTGATTTCCAGAAAAACATCCTGATGAAACAGACTGAGATATGCAGCTGGGAAATAGAAATGCACATTTCGGAATTTTTAAACGAAATGAATTTCATCCTGTATACCGAAGATGTATCCGGTTTTTTCCAGGATACTGAAACAAGGGAAAGCAGCATCAGGAAGATCGAGACTTTTTTTTCAAAGTATAAAAAGCTGATCACGGGAATTTCAATATACGATGACCGCAGCAACGTATATAATACTTTCAGGGACCGAAGCAATAGAAAGATCACGGATGTCTATGTTTCCCGGGAACAAAGATATCTTGATCCCAGGGAAAAGGTAGAGGAACAAGGGGGGGAAACAGTTTTCACTCTCCCGGTATTCCGGGAAAATACGCCGGTAGCCAATATCGTGGTCAGGATCGATACCAGAAAATATATCGAAGCTGTTTTCGCCGGATACCACATAGACAACACTCTCTGGCAATGGCTGATAAACCGGGACGGGGAAATAATTTTCAGCACATTCACATCAGGTCCTCCCGAAATGCAAGGCCCTGAATCAATAGCGAGCTCCGCCACGGAGCAGATTTCCGGCGGAAGCCTTACCCACAGGATCAACACACCGGAAGGCCAGCTCAACCTTATCTCAACCTGGTATCCGATCCGCTTTCTCGACCAGGATTTTATCGTTGTCTTTTCACTGAATTCCGGCATAGTCGTCAGGGATATAGTAAAAAGCGCAATTTCAGTTTCGGCAGCCACATTTGTCATCCTTGTGCTGATAATTCTGTATTTCCTTTTTTTCCTCAGGAATGAGCTCAGACAAAAGAAATCATCAATAAAATCTGAAAAAGCGATAAAAGAGATTCTCGAATCGCTGCCGATAGGCATAATAATAAAGGCGGAAGACGGAAGGGTGAAAACAATCAACAGCACCGCGCTGAACATTCTCAGGATAGACGATCCCAAAAAGGTTACCGGAAAAGATATGTCAAACATGTTTTTTTTGTTTCGCGACTATTCCGGGCGGGGCGGAGACGTAAAAGGAGGAAATACAAGCGAATATGTGTATTACGATGCAGACGAGGAGGAGGAAGTCATTCTGTATAAAAGGGAGATCCCCCTTGATTTTTCGGGAGAGAAAGTCACCGTGGAAGCTTTTATTGATATAAGTCCGATCGAAAAGGCACGCAGGAGCCAGTTTCTCTGGGGAGAAGCGAAGACCGAATTTCTGAAACGGGTAAGCCATGATATCAGGAATCCGTTGAACGGCATACTGAACATGACCGATTTGCTGGAGGCCGAAACTGATCCTGAAAGCCCGGAAAAGGAGAAACTGGAACTGATACGCAACTGTTGTGAAGATATTCACGTGGTCGTGAATGATATAATCGATTTTTCCGGCTTCGACACTGGCAAGGTGAGCCTCGAGGAAGTGCCCTTCGGTCTCAGGGACGAAATTGAACAGGCGGTCAATTCGCTGTCATTAAAAGTCCATAAAAAGGATATCGGCATCCATGTAAGCGTGGATGAAAAAATTCCCGGTAGCCTCATTGGCGATCCGTACCACATAAAGCAGATATTGCTGAAGCTTTTAAACAATTCCCTGAAACATACCGGTAAAGGAGAAATCAGGCTGACAGCCACGCTGAAAAGGCAGACAGAGGGGAATGTCCTGCTGGAGTTCGTTATTGAGGATACAGGCACGGGAATACCTGCCCAAACCCTGGAAAAACTAAACGGCAAGGACAACCCTGCCGGGCTGATTCCGGAAGCTAGTCCGGGACTCAATAAAACCCGGCAGCTCATAAACCTGATGAAGGGAGAAATGCACATTGAAAGTCCCCTGAATATCAAGGGAAAACAGGGCAAATCAGGAACGAGGATTACCTTTACCATCCAGCTTTATTCCAATGACTTCGCAGCCAAGAACCTGAATTTCGACCATATAAAAAGTGCCGGGGATATCAAAGCCCTCATACTGGGAGATGAATTCAAAAAGAAACCGGGAATCAACGCAATACTCCGCGAAATGAAAATTGCCTGTGAGATGACCAGGTTCAATGGGTCAACCATTGAATTGCTGAAAAGCAGGGTTGCCGATCAGAAACAGTCGTGGCCGCTTATTTTCATAATTGACTCGGCCGGGAGCAATGGATTTGCAATAGCCAGGAAACTGCATGAAAGCAATCTTACCGGGCATTATCTGATTACAATCCTAAGTTCTGTAAACAAACCGGGCAATTTTATCAAGAGCAGGCGTTTCGGCGCCGATTATTACCTGATAGAACCATGTGACCGTACAGAAATTTATGATATAATAAGCAAACGGTTCGGCCGGATTATCTCTGACGACAAAAAGGCAGCTTTTATCGGGAAGAGCCGGCGTGATCTGAAAATTCTTGTGGCGGAAGATAATTCCGCAAACCAGATTGTGGCACAATCTCTTTTTAAAAGACTGGGTCACGATATTGATCTTGCCGCCAACGGCAGGGAGGCGCTTGAAAAGGTGAAGGAAAAAGAGTATGATATTGTGTTCATGGACATAAGAATGCCCGAGAAAAACGGGCTGGATGCCGCACATGAACTAAGGATGATGGGCTATAATATGCCAATAGTGGCCATGACGGCAAATGCGGGCGAAGCCGATAAGACTGAAGCAATAGAAGCCGGCATGAATAATTTTATCTCCAAGCCGGTCAACATTAATGTTCTTAAAAACATCATGATAAAATTGTTTTCACAAAGCTGATCCCGGATTTTTTGAATTATCAGAGGCAATTGATTAATTTTGTAATAAAGCATACATATGATCGGAGAGGATTTAATTACGGCAACCGGCAGCATTACCAAGGAAGAGGAGCTTATCAGTGTTGAGCACTACATTATTCCCGGAACCCTTGTGCTCGAAAGTCTCCATCCTTTCCCCGGCTACCACGGGAACAACCTGCCCGAAAACCTGGAACCGGACAGTATATACCTTGTAACCGCCGCAAAATACGACGGGGAATTTATTTTGCGCGCATCAAAAAAAATCATGAAAGCCCTCCCTTACAAATTCGATGCAAGCTTTGGCCATGCCGGGATCCTTTCCTCAACCTATCATTTTATCCGGTTGCTTGGCCTGGATTGCTTTGATTGCATAGGAAAGATACAGGAAGCATATGCACGGGAAGGCATTGAATTCATGAAAAACAAAACCGTCAGCGGCCTTGCGCTTATAAAGATCCAGAAATATTTTTCTTTTAAAAAAGCCGATGACCATATTTTTCAGGATATCGATAATCCGCTGATGCACTATTTCGAGATAACAGATAACCCGGAATGGCCTTTCTTCAGAAAACTGACCTTCTACATCAGGGGGAACCTGGACAATTATTCCTTTGATGCGGCTCTCGGGGCCATTTACCTGAAGGAGATCCATGATATTGTCAGGATATTCGGAAAGGATCTCACTCTTGAACAGCTTAATTTCATCCGCAGGAAATACCTCTACGAGCTTTCGCATCCCGATCATCTGGGATAATTTGTTGCCCGCTGCCGGGGTTAGCGCTGCCTCTCAGCTGGTTGCCCGCTGCCGTGGTCAGCCC
>SKQJ01000084.1 GCA_007119075.1 Bacteroidales bacterium
GCCTTCATCAAACGATCTTAATGTTTTTTCAATCTTTTCCATAGCCGCCGCATAATCAGAATGTGATGCCAGCCGTACCAGGATATTATTGAAGTTTTCGGAATATGCCGTAAACACAAGCGGCTGAATTTCATTTGCAGCAGAAGAATAATGGAAATTTTTTACCACCCCGATAACCTCCAGGGGGTCCTGGAACATGACCACCCTTTTCCCAACCGCCGATGTCAGGCTGAGCATTCTCTCGGCCGCTTCATTGAGGATCACGGAATGCCTGTCAGTTGTCATCTCAGGATCGAAAAAACGGCCCTCCTTCAAATCCAGTTCCAGTAAACGGCACAAGCCCGGCTGAACCCGGTATTCATTAATGGCAAGAATATTATCAGACTGACCTTCCATTAACCTGATGCCCTGTCCGCTGGTACCTCCGCCAACAGTGTGGGCCGAGGCTGCAACACCTTCCACTTCGGGAATATTAAGCAGCTGATCGCGGATTTCGTGGTATTGCCTTTTCATGTTGTCATTCAAATTGTAAATATTCACAAGTCCCACAGGATTAAACCCCGGCGGCAAATTTCTCATGTACCGGATCTGGTTGTTAACCCCAAACAGGTAAGTAAGCAATACCAGGGTAATTATCAGCTGTATTCCTCCGGCAAGATTCATAACCACTTTTTTACGTCCTGCCTTTCCGGTCTGAGGTTTCAAAATGGCTGCCGGTTTTAACCTGCCAAGGTAAAATGCCGGATAACTTCCTGAAAGAAGAACTGTTATGACAAATATTCCTGCAATTGCAACAAAAAGTGCCGGTGTCTGAAACACATCGTCATGGAAATTTCGTCTCATGAGATCGCCAAATTGCGGCAAAAGAAGAGTGGCCAGTACCAGTCCAATACCGAATGACACGGCTACAATAAATGTTGTCTCTGTAAAAAACTGGATTATTATATCTTTTTTACCGGCCCCGTTCACCTTCCTGATACCAATCTCTTTGGCACGTTGTTCTCCTTGAATTACGAACAGGTTAACAAAATTTGTCAGCGCCAGCAACATTACCAGAACCGCTATGGCTCCCACCAGCCTTACTGTTTTAATGCTTCCGCGCGGACCCAGATCAAAGGATGCGTTGGAAAAAAGATGCAACCGCGTCAGCGGTACAATTTCAGATGAGAATTCGGAATCAAACATGCTGAACCTTTCGGTCAGCGATGCAGAGTTTTCTTCGCAAATCGCATTCGCTACTGTTTGAGGATCTGAGCCGGAATCAAAAAGATAGTATGTGAAGAATTCCAGTCCTCCAAGCTGGTGCATATAATCCAGCCCGGACATGGGTATCAGCAAATCAAAATTAAAATGGGTGCTGACGGGGATATTACCGGTAACTGCCGTTACAGTATAGCTTTTATTTTCTATTTCCAGTATCTGCCCCACGGCCGGATCATTGCCAAAGATTTTTTCTGACAGTCCTCTGGTAAGAACAACCGAATTCGGATCGTAAAGCGCGTATTCAGCCGAACCTTCAATTATGTCAAAATCAAATATTCTGAAAAACGTCGAATCGACATACAGAAGATTGTTGCGGGTATATCGTATATTATGGGAAATAATCTCAGGATACCCACCCCTGTAAATCTGAACGGCTGTTTCGATGCCTGGCACATTCTGGGGTATTTCGGAAAAAGCTACCCGCAAATTGATCGGTTCAACCGATTCCTTTTCACCATCCTGCCAGATAGTATGCAGACGGTAAATATTATCAGCGTTTGAAAAATGCCGGTCGTAGCTCCATTCATGCGAAATATAAACCACCAGGAGGATGGTTGTGGCAAGACCGATAGATAACCCGGTAATATTGGTAAAAAGGGTGGCTTTGCTTCTTCCTGCCAGCTGATAGAGATTTTTTATTTTATGTATCATAGTTGAGATTATTCATGTTATTTTGTCTGCCGAAGGCTGACAGGGCTTCCATGCCGCAAAGCCGCGCGTTATTGATCATTTATACAGCAGCCGGTGTCTTTCTTTTTTTTTCCTATCAAAGGGTTATTCCCGGGTTAGTGTGGCGGCATCAGTGATTAATCAGAATACCACTTCATTTATCTCTTTCATCAGACTCTCGGTAACGATCTTACCATCAAAGAGATTTACTATCCTGTGCGCAAATTCTGAATCATGTTGGGAGTGGGTTACCATTATGATGGTGGTTCCTTCCCTGTTAAGTTCTGTGAGCAGGTTCATCACCTCAAGCCCGTTTTTTGAGTCAAGGTTTCCGGTGGGCTCATCGGCAAGGATAAGTTTCGGGTTTGTAACCACCGCCCTCGCGATCGCGACCCTCTGCTGTTGTCCGCCTGATAGCTGCTGTGGATAATGGTTTGCCCGGTGGCCGATCCTCATCCTTTCCAGGACACTGTCAACCATCTCCTTCCGTTTCTGCCTGCCGGTCCTCAGATATACCAGTGGAAGTTCAACATTATCCCTCACATTTATCTCATCAATCAGATTGAAGCTCTGAAAAACAAAACCAATATTGCCTTTCCTCAGGTCGGTCCGCCTGCTTTCACTTAGCCTGCTTACGTTGGTCCCATCAAAAAAATACTCTCCCGAGCCGGGGTTATCAAGCATGCCCAGGATATTGAGAAGAGTTGACTTACCGCAACCGGAGGGCCCCATAACCGCGACAAACTCTCCTTTTTCAATGGTCAGGCTAACCTCATTCAATGCCAGTGTCTCCACCTCGTCTGTGCGGAAGATCTTATTAATTGCAACCGTTTTTATCATAATAGCTTATTTTAGTGTTTTAAATGCCGGAAATTTTTCAGTTCTCTACCAAATACAGGCCAAAACGTGTATATAACTGTTTTATAAGCATTTAAGAAACCACTAAATAATCCTGTGTAAAATAAACAGACACCCGGGTGACAAATTTTTTTACACTTTTTTGGATTTGAACCTGCATAGACATAAATTTGAATTATTACTGCCACTTTAGGCGTTACTTCCTTACACCATGCAAAAAGGCAATATCCTGATAGTCGATGACAGCAAAAATGTACTCCTGGCCCTGGAGATGCTCCTGTCGCCTGAATTTAACCGGATAACCTGCCTGTCCAACCCAAACCTTATCCTGGCCGAACTCAATAAAGAATCATATGAACTGGTATTGCTTGACATGAACTTCAGGGCGGGTGTTAATACCGGTAACGAAGGCCTGTACTGGCTGGGAAGGATACGGCAGGAACATCCCGATATCTCGGTGGTCCTGATAACCGCCTACGGGGATGTAGAGCTGGCAGTGAAAGCGCTTAAGGCAGGCGCCAATGATTTTGTGCTTAAGCCCTGGGACAATGCCAGGCTTCTTGCCACCGTCAGGTCTGCAGTTAAACTTGGAATATCAAGAGAAGAAATCAAGGGTTTACGCCTCAGGGAGAAGGAACTGATAAACAGCATTAACAGTTCTGAAAGAGAGATCATTGGCAGCTCGCCCGAAATACAGAGTGTATTGCGGACGGTGGAAAAGGTTGCAGGAACCGGTACAAGCGTTCTAATCACCGGTGAAAACGGCACGGGCAAAGAGTTGATCGCAAAACGGATCCACGATCTTTCAGGTCGCCGGGAAGAGCTGATGGTGACCGTCGATATGGGAGCGGTAACGGAAACCCTGCTTGAGAGCGAGCTCTTCGGGCACGTAAAGGGGGCATTTACCGATGCCAGGGAGAACCGCACAGGAAAATTTGAGTTTGCCAGCGGCGGAACCCTGTTCCTCGATGAAATTGCAAACCTTCCGCATGGCTCGCAGGCAAAGCTACTGTCAGCACTTCAGAACAGACAGATCACCAGGGTCGGCTCAAACATCCCCGTACGGATTGATATCCGGCTGATTAGCGCCACCAACAGGGACCTTAACGAAATGGCAGCCAGGGGTGAATTCAGGGAAGATCTGCTATACAGGATCAACACTATACTCATTGAAGTGCCGCCGCTCCGGAGCAGGAAAACAGACATCCCGGTTCTTGCCGGCCACTTTTTAAAAAAATACTCCGAAAAGTACAATAAAAACCATCTTGAGATCAGTGCCAGGGCCATGGAAAAGATGGTAGATTACCGGTGGCCCGGAAATATACGGGAGCTGGAGCATACTGTTGAAAAGGCAGTCATCCTCAGCGAAACAGAAAGCCTTACGGTGGCTGACCTGTTTCATGGTTACGCGGAATTTGAGAAGCACGAGGTAATGCCCGTAAAACTGGAAGAGATGGAGAAAAAAATGATAACCAGGGCCATCGGGCAAAACATGGGAAATATCAAAGCTGCCTCGAATCAGCTTGGGATTACCCGGCAGACCCTTTACAACAAGATGAAAAAATACAATATCGAATGACCGGGTCGTTCAGGACAAATCTGATAATCCGTGTAGCTTTGCTATCTATCGCAGGTATCGCTACAGGCATAGCTATCGCCGGCAGGGAGCCCCTCCACATTAACATTACCCTGGCAATAGCTCTTGTGATCATTGCTTTCAACCTGGTCTGGTATATCAACAAGGTTAACAGGAAAATAACCTATTTCTTCGATGCGGTCAGAAACAGGGATCACAGTCTTTCGTTTCCATCCCATGGCGGGGATAAAACCTTGGCCAGGCTTGGCAGCAACCTTGACCGGATCAATGAGCTTATACAGGACATCCATATCGAGAACCGGCGACAGGAACAGTATTTCGGCGCACTGATCGAGAATGTCAGTACAGGAATACTCTCATTCAGCAATGACGGCTTTGTGATCCACGCAAACAGCAGTCTCCGGAAACTGCTTGGCATGAAACAGTTTACCCATATCAGGCAGCTCGAAAAGGTAGACCCCTTCCTGGCCAGGAGCATCGCAGGCATCGGCCGGAACGATGAGAAGCTGGTAACATTCAAAGGCCCGGAAGGTGTAATAACCCTGCTGGTAAAGTCAGGCGGCTTCAGGAGCAGGGGCGAAACTCTCACACTGGTCTCCATGCAGGATATCCGCAGGGAACTGGATGAGAAGGAGCTGGATTCGTGGCTGAAGCTCATCCGGGTGCTGACCCACGAAATAATGAATTCAATTGCCCCGGTAACCTCTCTTTCGGAAAACCTGTGCAACTCTTACATACGTGAAGGCAAAGCCATCTCGGCTTCGGAAGTCAATGACAAACTGGTTGATATGACCATCAGGGGACTGACCATCATAAGGGAACAGGGACAGGGCCTTGCACGGTTTGTTGATTCCTACAGGAAGCTTACAAGGCTGCCAGCACCGGAGAAATCGGAAGTAATTGTTAAAGAGCTGTTCGAAAAGACGGCCCTGTTGTGCTCCTCGTACATGGAAAAATGCGGCATCACCATATCATACAGGATCGAAGATCCCGGCATGAGGGCTTACCTTGATGAGAGCCAGATTTCACAGGTTCTTGTAAACCTGCTGAAAAATGCTGCCGAGGCACTGGAATGCCCTTCCGTTGCCGGGGGAAAAATAACGATGGAATGCAGGAGAAACACTGCCGGTCAGATCGAGTTGTCGGTTGCAGATAACGGCCCGGGAATACCCCCTGAACTTATCGGCGATATTTTTGTGCCTTTCTTCACTACCCGGGAGAACGGCAGTGGTATCGGGCTGAGTGTTTCGCGACAGATAATGAGGCTTCACAAAGGCAGCCTGAGAGTTGTTTCCTTCCCCGGAAGGGAGACCCGGTTTACCATGACCTTTGACCACACCTCATCCGGAAATAATCCGCACAGAAAAGAAGAGTCACTAAAGAGGTATCCGGACCCGGATACGACGGGCACGCCATAGATTGAATTTTCACATAACCGCGAAGGAAACATATTTGGCGGAAGTCCGGGAATAGTCACCTATGTGATTTTCAAGATTTTACAATAACCCTGTCTGACCAGATCCTTTGTCGTTCCAGAAAAACC
>SKQJ01000206.1 GCA_007119075.1 Bacteroidales bacterium
CATCAGCCTTCGGCAGACAAAATAACATGTTACAGGAGAAATGTAAGGCAATTTCCTATCAAATGAAACTCATCGGGGACCAACTTATTGCATTGGCAGTTTCGGCCGGGGGCCATTCCACATCAAATGAGAATCAATCCGGGGACTTCCAAAACCTGCCGTTACGTCAATTTTCAACTAAATAAGGTATAACAGGAAACATTCACCGGACAAATCCGTAAGATAAGAATAATGATAAAGAATCTATTAATTCCGTCTGCCCATGAGCTTTATATACTATAGAACAGGATTGCCTGCCGGCCTGGTAATCCTTGCAATGATCCTGTCAGGCATTGCCTGTTCAGGTGACAGGGCGGGGGACAGGAACGCAGGTATCAGGGTTGATGTTTCCGACGAAGATCTCAGAGACATATTCCGTGTTAAACAGGTGTTCTACGCCCTCCCTTCTCCGCTTGAAACCGCAATAATGCTTAAATCGGCCGGAGCCGGTTACAACGAAGAGCTGCTGAATCCGGTTGAGAATGTTTCACGATACATGACCAGCATGAGCATGGCCCTGAATCTGGGTATCTACACAACGAATATCTGTTATGCCAGCCTCTTCAGGCAGACTCAAACCAGCATGCTCTACATGGATGCAGCCAGGAGCCTTGCCTCCCGCCTCGGCATTATAGATGCGATTGACGACAGTACCATGAAAAGACTTGAGGAGCATCTTCATGACCAGGAAGTAATTATGGATATAGTTTCCGAAACATTCATGAACTCAAGTTCATTTTTACAGGAAAACAACAGGGATCATCTCGCGGCAATTATGTTTGTCGGAGGATGGATTGAGGGACTTTACCTTGCCCTTCATCTTGTCGATGAAGAAGGCCGGGATGGTAATGAGTTAATAAACAGGATAATTGACAGCAAATTATCGTTCGAGATCGTTATGCTTCTTCTGAACGATTACAAGGATTACACTGATGTTGCCGATGTGGTGACTGAAATGGACAGAATTGCCGGGATTTTTGACGAAATCGAAGTCACCACCAGCCGGGTAAGAGTGATCAATACTCCGGACGACCCGGTCGCCCTGCTGAGCTCGGAAACTGTTGCAAACATAGACAACGAGACATTCAGGCAGCTGAAATCGGCCGTTACCGGAATACGAAACAGATTCATTTATTAAATTTCTGATATTGCAAGTTATGGTTAAGTCTCTATCTGGTGAATTTTCCGGAGCCTTTCGGATGGAAAGAATACTGGTATTTGTTTTTTTGTTGGCTTTGCTGGCCGCTTTGCCGGGCAAGGCCGAGGGACAGTGCAAGGCTTTTGCAAGACGAATCTGCAGACTTGATCTCGACCGTTTTACCCATGACGGCAATTACCATGCTGCTGTGCTTACCCAGGGAGAAGAGGCAGAATTGTACAAGACCTTTTATGCCAACCAGACATACAGGATCGCAGTTTGCGGATCGGATGAATTGCCCGAAATAGAATTCATGGTTATGGACAACCAAAGGAATGTATTGTATAACAACCGGGCCGGAAATTACAGCAAATACTGGGATTTTCGCCTGGATTCCTCTCAGCAGCTCATGGTGCTCGTAAAAGTGCCATCAGCGTCGGCAGGCAGGGAGCCCCTGAGTGGTTGCGTATCGATTCTTTTCGGTGTCTCCGATCGCTGATATTTTGTATTGCTTCTATTTTGGGGAATTGCCCCTTCCCGGGGTCAGCTTGGCGGAAAGATGCTGCCCGGTGAATGAGCCGCTGCATTCGACCAGTCCCTCGGGCGTGCCTTCATAGATGATATAGCCACCTTCCTCGCCACCTCCCGGACCCAGGTCTATTACCCAGTCCGCCGTCTTTATCACCTCCAGGTTGTGTTCCACTACCAGCACGGTATTTCCCCTGTCCATCAAGGCACGGAATGCGCCCAGGAGTTTTTTTATGTCATGGAAATGCAGGCCCGTTGTAGGCTCGTCAAAGATGAACAGAACAGGCTGGCTGTTTTTTTCTTTCCCGAGAAAGGAGGCAAGCTTAACCCTCTGGCTTTCTCCGCCGCTAAGGGTGCTGGATGACTGGCCAAGCTTGACATAGTCCAGGCCTACTTCATCAAGGGGGGTAAGTCTTTCCACGATCCTTTTTTCCATGGTCCCGCTTTCTTCGCTGAAGAATTCAATGGCTTCCCTCACGGTAAGCTCCAGAACTTCATGGATGTTTTTTCCCCGGTATCTGACCTCAAGGATCTCCTCCCTGAAGCGACGTCCCTGACAGTTTTCGCACACAAGATCAACATCGGCCATGAATTGCATTTCCACTTTTATAGTGCCTTCTCCCTGGCATTCTTCGCACCTTCCGCCTTCGATATTGAAGGAAAAGTGCCCGGGCCTGAAGTCATTCAGCCTGGAGGCTGTCTGCGCCGCGAAAAGCTTGCGTATTTCATCGTAAGCTTTTATATAGGTTACCGGGTTTGACCTGGAAGAGCGGCCAATCGGATTCTGATCAACCATCTCAACTCCTGACAGCTGTTTCAGGTCACCTCCCAGGATCCCGAACCTTCCGGTTTTGACCCCGGTGCCATGATAATATTTGCTCAGGGCCGGATGAAGAATGTTCTTTACCAGTGAAGACTTGCCTGAACCGCTCACGCCGCTGACAACGGTCAGTATATTGAGAGGGAACCTGACATTCAGGGTCTTCAGGTTATTTTCGGAGGCCCCTGTTATTTCAATATAATTATTCCATTTCTGGCGCATAGCGGGAACCGGGATCGCTTCACGTCCGGTCAGGTATTTTGCCGTAAGGCTTTCCTGCTTCACCAGTCCCCTGTGATCCCCCTGGTACATTACCTCGCCTCCGAGCCGGCCGGCAAGCGGCCCGATGTCAATGATACGGTCGGCCGATCGTATTATGTCCTCGTCATGCTCAACCACAACCACTGTATTGCCTGCTTCTTTTAGCTGGAGAAGGACTTTTATCAAACGGTGGGTGTCGCGAGGATGAAGGCCGATGCTGGGTTCATCCAGGATATACAGGGAGCCGACAAGATTGCTGCCCAGGGTCGCGGCCAGCTTTATCCGCTGTGATTCGCCTCCCGAAAGGGTCGATGACTGACGGTTGAGCGTAAGGTATCCCAGTCCGACGTCAATCATAAATCCGGTCCGGCTTTTTATTTCCTTTATGATTCTGCCGGCGATCTCCATTTCATGTTTTTCAGGCACAAAGCTGCCGAAGAAGTCCGCAAGGCCGGTTATATGCATGCTGACCAGCTCCTGAATGGATTTTCCGCCTGCCTTTACCCAGGAAGATTCTTTTTTCAGCCTGGTGCCCTTGCATTCATGGCAGGTGGTCCTTCCCCTGTACCTGGATAACATTACCCGGTACTGGATCTTATAGCTTTTTTTTTCAATATGCCTGAAGAAGTCGTGAAGGCCCCTGAAATAGCTGTTGCCGGTCCACAAAAGGTCTGTCGTTTCCCGGTCCAGCTCATAGTAAGGCTTATGGACGGGAAAACCGAAACTGTGGGCATTGTAGATGAGCCTGTCTTTCCATTTTCTCATTTTCTCCCCCCTCCAGCAGGCAATGGCATCATTATAGATTGACAGATTCTTGTCCGGGACGACCAGATCTTCATCGATACCGATAATCCTTCCGTAGCCTTCGCATACAGGACAGGCTCCAAGGGGATTATTGAAGCTGAACATATGTTCGGAGGGTTCTTCAAAAACCATCCCGTCCATTTCAAACCGGTTTGAGAAAACTATCCCGGGCTCATTTTCATGATCTTCAGTTTTCAGGATGCATTCTCCGTGGCCCTCATAAAATGCATTTTCGACCGAATCGGCAATTCTTGTCCGGGTGTCTCCGTCCCAGGCTACCCGCAGGCGGTCTATCACAAGGGACAGATCGCCGGTAAGTGAAAGTTTTTCGGGGGAAGCCAGCAGATCCTCTATTTTTTCGGTTCTGTTGCCAGAATGGATCCTCGTAAAACCCTGCTGCAATCTTATACCAAGCACTTTCGCCAGGTGTTCATCCGGGGGCCTGGCTACAGGCGCAAGGATAAGCACCGCAGTATTTTCCCTGAGAGACAGGATAAAATTTACGACATCGCTCACGCTGTGTCTGCTTACCTCTTTTCCGGAGACCGGCGAAATGGTTTTGCCGATCCGGGCATACAGCAGTTTCAGGTAATCGTATATTTCAGTGGAGGTGCCGACTGTTGATCGCGGATTATGTGTATTGATTTTTTGCTCTATTGCTATTGCCGGGGGAATGCCCCATATAAAATCCACCTCGGGCTTGTTGATCTTGCCCAGGAACTGTCTTGCATAGGCCGACAGGCTCTCAACATAGCGGCGTCTTCCTTCGGCATACAGGGTGTCGTAGGCTAGTGAAGATTTTCCCGAGCCTGATAAACCTGTTATCACAACCAGCCGGTCCCTTGGAATTTGTATATCTATATTTTTGAGATTGTGGATCCTCGCTCCTTTTATGATTATTTCCCTGGAATTTTCCTGCATATATTTATGGCATAATTATTGTTTTAAATAAAAGCGAAATTCGAGAGTATAGTTTTCAAATTGGGGTAAGTCTCACCGGGGCAGGGGATTAAACCGAGATACCGGGTGCAAGTTAGCAGATTTCTTTTGTTTTTTAAAGTTTTTAATAAAACGGATTTTTTTTCTTTCTTTGTAATTTATATTATTGTATTATTGTATCCTTAAAATAATCTTTGTATAAACTTAAAAGAAACTGCTATCGGGAGACTTCTACTCAGAGAATAATCATTAAAAAAGGAGGTAGACGTGGAAGCAAAGAGAATGAGCGATCAGGATCTCATACAGCAGTATCTTTCAGGTAACAATATAGCTATTGAGAAACTCATAAATCGTCACAGGACGAAGGTCTTTACCTATATTGTACTGGTCGTCAAGAACCAGCAGCTTGCTGAAGATATTTTTCAGGACACTTTCATAAAGGTCATACGTTCGCTGGTTGATGGCAAATATAAAGATAACGGCCGTTTTGTATCCTGGGTAATCAGAATTGCCCATAATCTGATAATAGATCATTTCAGAAAGGAGAAACAGATAAATACCCTTTCAAATGATGATTATGAGGCTGATATTTTCAATTCAAAGAAGTTCTCTGATCAGAACATAGAAGATCTTATGATCAGGGATCAGATAACAAACGATGTCAGGCAATTGATCGATGAGTTGCCCGACGAACAGAAACAGGTAATTTTGTTGAGGCATTATGGCGGACTGAGTTTCAAGGAGATAGCCGAGCAGACAGATGTGAGCATAAACACTGCTCTCGGAAGGATGCGCTATGCCCTGATTAACCTCAGGAAACTGCTGGCAAGAAAAAACATCAGTCTTACATTGAGCTGATTTTAACGGTTTTGTAAGAAAAAGATTTTTAACTTTAAAGTTGGGGGAATTTTTAATAATAAATTCCTCCAACTTTCGTTTTTTTATAAATCCGTTAAAAGTTGTTAAAATGCCTATGAATAAAATTTACCATTATTTGTATACCATCGATGATCTTAAAAAGGATCACCCCGGATTACATAACCTTAATTCCGGTGATCCGCCGGGCCCGGAAGTCATTGACGGCCGTGATGTTTTTGCATATCTTGACCGTTATAGCTTTGATGTCAGCTCCTCGGTAGTGCAAAAGCTCGTGGAATTTGCCGGAAGGCAGCTAAGGGGGCACTGAAGTCACGCGATCGCCGAACCTCTGCAGTAGATTCAGCGAATTTGATTTCGCCGGGCGACGTTTGCTGAGTGACAGGCTGCAAGTTCCGCAATAGATTCCGAAGCTCTTTGGAGATTCAGCGAATTTGATTTCGCCGGGCTATGTTTACGGAGTGTCAGGCTGCAAGTCCCGCCATAGATTCCGAAGCTCTTTGGAGATTCAGCGAATTTGA
>SKQJ01000277.1 GCA_007119075.1 Bacteroidales bacterium
AGCATATCTTCCGGATCGGGAGATTGCGGAATATTCCCGTTCAGCGACCTCTCATTTTTGTCAAAAGCCATGATCAGTTCTTTGATCTCGGCCGGGTCGACACGCCCTGATCCTATGAGATAATAGAAGTCGAACGAGGTTTTTACCTTATAGTGCCTGAGCAATTTGGTTTTGAACCTGTCGGGAAGCTCCATCTTCCAGTTTTTCAGACGCCTGTTCAATAATTCTTTGCCGGCATCTGAATCTACCTGCCTGGCTTCCTTTAGAGTCTGCTTGATCTTTGTACGGGCCTTTGAAGTTATGACCCAGTTCAGCCAGTCGATTTTGGGGCTCTGGTTTTTGGCGACCTGGATCGAGACCTGGTCGCCATTTTTCAAAACCCGCTTAATCGGCACATTTTTGCCGTTTACCTTTGCACCCGTACACTTGCTACCTATATCCGTATGAATATCGAATGCAAAATCAAGCACGGTCGCGCCTGCCGGGAAGCGCTTGATATCACCATTCGGAGTAAAAACGAAGACCTCCTCATTGTAAAGGTTCAGCTTGAAATTATCAAGGAATTCCAGGGCATTCGGCTCAGGATGTTCCAGCGACTCCCGGATATGCATGAGCCAGTCACCGAATTTCTTATCGATTCCTCCCCCCTTGTATTTCCAGTGTGCCGCCAGGCCCCTCTCGGCAATATCATCCATCCTTCGGGTACGTATCTGAACTTCCACAAATCTTCCCCCCGGCCCTACGACTGTTGTATGGAGAGACTCATAGCCGTTGGATTTCGGAACCGATATCCAGTCCCTCAGCCGGTTGATATTGGGCTGATAATAGTCGGTCACTATTGAATAGACCCTCCAGCAATCGGCCTTTTCATTTTTTTCATCCGAATCCAGGATGATCCTGATTGCGAAAATATCGTATACCTCACTGAATTCAGCCTGCTGCTTCTTCATTTTGCTCCAGATCGAGTAAACCGATTTTGTCCTGCCCTTGATCTCGAATTCAAAGCCCAGCTTATTAAGATCTTTCTTTACAGGCTCGATAAATTCCCTGATAAAACGGTTCCGGGCAACGGTTGTGCTTTTGAGCTGGTTTTGTATGTTGCTGTATATCTCAGGATTAGTATATTTCAGAGACAGATCCTCCATCTCCGATTTAACGGTGTACAATCCGAGCCTGTGGGCAAGAGGAGCATACAGGAAAAAAGTCTCTGAGGCGGCCTTCAATTGTCTTTCGGCAGGAGAAAAATCAAGATTGCGCATATTCTCGAGCCGGTCGGCAAGCTTAAGCAATATAACCCTGACATCAGTGGAGAGGGTAAGCAATAATTTACGGAAATTTTCTGCCTGCAATGAGGTGTTCATCGGAGAAATGCCCGAAATCTTGGTCAATCCCTCGACGATGTTCCTCACCTGTTTTCCGAAGACAGTTTCTATCTCTTTAAAGTCATTGCCTTTTTCGGTAACCGTTTCATGCAGCAGCGATGCGAGGATAGAGGCAGTTCCAAGTCCTATTTCCTCAGCCGCAATCCTGGCAACGGCTATGGGATGATAGATATAGGGTTCGCCCGAATCACGCTTTTTGTTTTGATGAGTCCTGAGCGCAATATCGAAGGCCTTCCTGATCTTTTTTTTATCTTCGGAACCGATACAATGCCTGCATGCCCTGAGCAGTCCCCTGTATCTGTTCAGGATATCCTTATTCTCTTGTTCTGTCGCTATAAGGCTGTCTGTTTTATCCTCCATTTCCTCATTATTCAGATTAAATTTAACGTTATAAAGATATAAATCAATATGCATATTAATGCAAAAAATCCACTGAACAGTGGATTTTAAAGATTTTCAGATCAGCGGAATAACTCGACAGTGGTGACCTGAGCCGACCTGGCAGGATTTATTTTGTTTAGTTGCTTCCGGTTTACCGGAAACTTATTCCCATACCCGCTGTTATAACAGAGTAATTCGACCAGGTGTAGTCAAGATGAATATGCAGGATTGCCAGCTTGACCTTCCCTCCCATGGTTACGCGGGGCTGCGCACCCCTGTAGTCGCCCAGCGTGAAATCAACCGGATCCTTTATAGCGGAATTATCTGTCACCTCTATAGCCGAGGGATCCTGGGGATCGATTCGGGGAACGGGATACCATCCTGTCATTTTGAGATTAGTTGTGGTCGAGTTGATGCCGAGTCCCGCATATGCGGTAAACATTGGGAGATCGGCCGATCCGATTATATTTGCAGTAAAGCTTTGAACCCGAAAATTCATATATTGATTGTCGAAGCTGACCATTGTCGTGGTATTGTCATTTGCCGGCCTGTTATTTGCATCCCTTATGTTGGCAGGACGAAAATCGATATCCGCTCCGGTGTAAAAATTGGTATAGCCTCCCATCACTGAAAGGTTAACAATGGGCAGCCGCCTCAAAAAGGGGAGCCATTGCTTTACATCATGCTTTACCCCGGCGCCCCAGAGTCCCATATTTCCTGCATCGCCAAAAGTCACCTCCGGGGTATACCTTGCAATAATATCCGTTCCAAAAGGCACGCCTACCCCCAGCTGTAATGTGGGTGCGGGAATAAAGCCAACTCCTGTTCCCTGGGGAAGGGTATATTCTGCAATCACTACCCCATGTTCCTCGCTAATGACCTGCATTGCAGGCCTCGGATCTCCTGAAGCGCCAGAAAAGGTAGGCGAAACCGCCCCTTCCGGAAAGCTGGTATACTGACTGAGCTGCAGGTCGGCCAGGTTAAATTGTTTTGCCTCATCGGGTACGAATGCCAGATTTACCGATAATGTGAGATCAAACCCCGGAAAACGGTGCGTCCTGGCGGTATTATACCATCCAGCATTGAGCGTGGCGCCGAATGCCGCGGGAAATGGGGTGAGATATGCTTCCAGCAATTTGGCACCATCCTCGGCTCCTCCTGTCAGCAGCCTGCCCATATCGGTAAGCTGGGCCGAAGAATTGTAAGCTGAAAATGACAAAACTGTTGTAAGAACTATAGCGATAAGTTTTCCTTGTAAATCCTTCATGATATAATTTTTAATTATTTAATGGACAGAGCCGCGGTATGGAAGCTCTGGCGACCATATCAGACAAATATACTGTAAATGCCTTGGCGATGTTTCAATAATCGGAAATTATTGGAGAATAACCGCGAATTTCCCGGATTCATAGCAGCGGACTGAATATCCTTGAAAATGACTCGGAGAATTTCCTGTAAATGCCTCGTTCCCTGTGCAGTTCCAGATTAATTTCCTCGCTGTGTTCCAGGTCTTCGATGAAAAAACCTTTCAATTCCCTGCAGAAATCTTCATCATAAATAAGGGCATTGATCTCAAAGTTGTTGTCAAAGCTGCGGATATCCATGTTTGCCGTGCCCACAGAGGCAAACACATCATCCACCATAATCAGTTTGCTGTGAATAAATCCTTTCTGGTAATAAAACACCCTTATGCCGGCTTCCAGCAATTCCTGAACGTACGACCGGGTGCCGTTATAGGCAAGAAAGGAATCGGCAATTCCCGGAATGATGATTTTTACATCAATACCGCTGAGGGACACAGTTTTAAGAGCGGTCAGAATGCTTTCATTGGGAATAAAATACGGCACGGCAATGTATATGTATTCCTGGGCAGTGCTTATTGCACTGAAATAGGCCTGCATTATGCTTGACCAGTCCGAATCAGGCCCGCTCGCGGTAATCTGAACCAGCTGTTTGTTTTCCACTTTGGGCTTGGGAAAATACGAAACACCGCTCACCAGCCGGCCGGACACAAAATGCCAGTCCACCAGAAAAACAACCTGCAGGGAACTGACCGCCTCCCCCTCGATTTTTAAATGGGTGTCGCGCCAGAATGGAATTTCTTTATTACCGTATTTATAACGGTCTGCAATATTTATCCCTCCCACGAACCCCACTTTGCCGTCAATAACGATGATCTTCCGGTGATTCCGGTAATTTATCCTGTTGGCAAGAAACGGGATGTGTACGGGCATGAAAGGATACAGTTCCGCACCGGCTTCTTTTAAAGAACCGATAAATTTCTTTCCCAGCCTCCATGATCCGACATCATCATATATCATTCTGACCTTGACGCCCTTTCTGGCCCTGGAAATCAAAACCTCCCTGATCTCATTCCCCACCCTGTCATCTTCAATAATATAAAATTCGAGGTGGATGTGTTTCTTTGCCTTATTCAATTCAGAAATAATCGTGTCAAAGGTTTGCTTGCCGTTATTAAGGATTCCCGCCTTGTTGTACTTTGTGAGCAATGCCTTGCTGTTACGCAAAAGAAGATTGATGATTGGAAGCTTGCTTCTGATTTTCCCGTTTTCGACAAACTTCCCTTCCTGCAGATCAATAATCTGGTTATCGCTGAGTGTGCGGATACGCTCAAAATCCTTATGCTCCTTTCGGAGGAAGATTTTCTCCTTGCGATAATTTTTCCCTACGGCAAAATAAAGGATCAGCCCGAGTATCGGCAAAACAAATAAAACCACCACCCAGGATATTGTTTTTGTCGGATCCCGGTTGTCCAGGATAACCGTTATGGCAACAATGATTGCCGTGGCAAGATATATGGCATTAAGAATAAGAAAAACCGTATTCCAGGATTCCGATACCGTAAAAAAAGAGTTCATAAGGTCAGTATACCAGGTCAGGCAAAATTTGAATAGTCAGCTATGATTATCCGCTCCGCTAATATACATCATTTCACAAATTATCAATGATCAATTCCATCAATCGATTGATTTCCCCGGCAAAAAAACAGGCTCAGGCAATTATGCCATCTCCCCGTTTACCGGGGGATATGAAAGTTCATTCTCAGTATTATGCTATTTCCCCGGTTACCGGGGGATATGAAAGTTCATTCTCAGTATTGGCTATAACTGTCGAAGCGGCACAGTTCCCTGTAACATTAACCACCGTGCGAAGCATGTCAAGAGGCCGGTCCAGTGCCAGCACCATTGCCAGTCCTTCTGCCGGAAGGCCGACCGAAGTGAGGATTATGACAAGCATGACTACGCCTCCCCCCGGAACTCCGGGGGTGCCGATCGATGCAAGAGTGGCTGTCAGAACAATAGTAAGCTGCTGTGCCATAGTAAGGTCAAACCCGAATGCCTGGGCTATAAAAACCGCGCCAACTGCCTGGTAGAGGCTTGTACCATCCATATTGATCGTAGTTCCGATCGGAAGCACGAAACTCGATATGGTCTTTGACACGCCAAGGTCCCTCTCCACCACTTCCATCGAAATGGGAAGGGACGCGGCACTGGAGCTGGTTGAAAATGCTATCATCTGCGCCGGACTGATTGCCTTGTAGAAATCCTTGTAGCCAACGGGAGTGAAGAATCTCATAACCAGTGGGTAGACAACAAATATCATGACCAGGTACCCCAGTACGGTAGCGATAATATATAATCCAAGAGAAGCAAACAGGTCGAGAGATTCGGCAATATCATCGCCCGTGAATTCAACGACCAGTGATCCCAGCAGGGCAAAAACCCCAATGGGAGCAAACTTCATGACCAGATCCACGATCTTGAGTATGATCTCATTCAGTCCGTCGAAAATATCCTTTACCGCCTTTACCTTTTCGTGCGGGATTAGGGCGACGGCAAGTCCGAAGAGTATTGCAAAAAAGATGATCTGCAATATATTCCTGTTGTCGCCGGCAGCATTGATAATATTTTCAGGCACAATTTCGACAAGGAAATCCAGTGGCCGGCTTTCCCTGACCTGCCGGGCTACCGCCTCCGTCTCATCAACGCTTCTTGCATATTCCTCCTGCATTTCCGCCCTTTTCGTGTCAGGAAATGCATGGCCTGGCTTCATAATATTGACAATCAGCAGTCCGATGGTAATAGCAACAACCGTTGA